>DASWID010000029.1 GCA_036397855.1 Thermodesulfobacteriota bacterium
AACCAAGCGCCTCGGCTGATTCTCGGATATTGGATGGAATATCATGTAGGCCTGTATAAGTGTTACGAACAATGGGAAGCAGGCTGTAGAGAAATAGTGCAACAATTGCGGGTGTTGCACCGATTCCCAGTAGTGGGATCATAAAAACGAGCAAGGCGAGGGACGGGATGGTTTGAATTATCCCGACAATGCCCAGGATAGCTTGACCTGGCCTCTCGTTTCGGTGAGCCCAAATTCCTAGCGGTATTGATATCAGAATTGCGGCCGAAAGGGAGACTACAACGAGAAAAAGATGCTGGAGCGTGTTATGCCAAAGTCGATTTAAAAACGAGTCCGTTATTGGATGCGTATTTATGTCTAAACTCTTCTTCAAAAACTTCGCCGCTACAGCAGCCTCCGGCTCTCCGTTTATCTTTACCAGTGCATTCATTTTAATCATATCCTCTTCAGAGATTTTACCCTGAAGCTTCAATATCATTTTGAGCCCCTCAGGGGTTTGTTCCTTTAGTTCAGAACGGTAAAGTAGGACTGCGTTATAGTTCGTGAAGTGGTTAAGATCGTCCATTAACCTTCTCAAATTGTAGTATTCGATCTCTGCATCAGTCGAATACAGATCAACTACATCGATATCACCGCTTTCAACTCCTCTGTAGGCAAGGTCGTGGTCCAATCCCCTAACTTTCTTCTGCGGCAGGTTATATACATGTTTGAGACTTGGCCAGCCATCCCCGCGATTCATAAATTCATTTGTAAAACCAAATTTCAGGTTGGGGTACCTGAGCAAGTCTGATATCTTTGTGATGCCCAGTTTTTCAGCAACCTCCTCCTTCATTCCGAGGGCATAGGTGTTATTAAACCCTAACGGTTCGCTTACGAGAATGCCTTTTTCGGACAGAGCATTTCTTAATTCTTTCTGGTCGGAAACATTTTCTTTGGATAGTATCTCCTCAATGATGGTTCCCGTGTATTCGGGATAAATATCAATATCACCTCTTAGAAGGGCGTTCCAAAGCACCCTGGTTCCTCCAACCTCCTCTCGATATTGAACATCATCGCCAGCACTCCGAGCCAGTTGAGATACTAATTCTCCCAGTATCACGGATTCTGTGAACTTTTTCGAACCCACTTTTATTTCGCTTTTTGCAAAAGCCTTAGCTGCAAACACCGCTAACAAGATGAATAATAAATACCTAATCTTTATAAATGAGATTGCCGCGCCGCCATAAGCGGCTCGCAATGACAAAACACAACCAATTTTATGGCTAGGAGTTACTCCGCTCGTACTCAGCAGGGTCTCCGTGACGAAGCGTCCTTTTTTCCACAGTGACCCCCACCTTAGTCCTCCCCCTTTAAGGGGGAGGAGATTCCTTAAGAATATGATGATTCTTGATAGATGCGTATAGGTGGAACAGAAGGCGCAGAATACTTTAGGATTTCGTGAAAAAAATCTAAAGAATGAGATTGCTTCGCCAATAAAATCGGCTCGCATTGACACACGAGAATCGAATTCGCGAGAAAGAAAAGATATGAGGATATTCATAGATTTATTTTTCAAAATAGATCCACCAGCAAGCCCGTCCTGAGTGCATCGAAGGGGTCCGCCCCTACTTCAATAACGTATCTTGTATCCCGTACATGGATCGTGCATCATGTATCATGCATCGTGGTTTAAAGATTCCAATGGGCTTCTTTGTGCCTTTATAAATTCAGTTACAAAAGGTTGAGATGGATTCTTTAATAAGTCATTTATGGTTCCCTCTTGGATGATTATGCCATCCCTAAGTAGGACAATCTTATCTCCAAAAAATCCAGCTTCACCGATATCATGCGTAACCATCACCACGGTCTTGCCCAGTATCTTAAATATTTCTTTTAAATCGTTTTGAAGTTCAAAACGTATTAACGGATCTAGTGCTCCAAGGGGTTCGTCAAGCAAAAGTATAACGGGATCCAACATCAGGGCCCGCATTAAGCTCACACGTTGCCTCTGTCCGCCCGAGATTTGTGAGGGATATCTGTCCAATGCATCAGCCGGATATTTCGTTAATTCGCAAAGCTCGTTTATTCGACCCTCGATCTGCGTTTTCTCATAACCAAGGTAAATGCCCAGCAGTGAAACGTTTTCTCTTGTATTAAGATGCGGAAAAAGACCACCGTCCTGAATTACATATCCCATCTTATGTCTGATTGATTTTAAATTCTGGGGGTTGAGCCCTTCGCCTTCTACATATATATTCCCATTATCTGGTTTGATAAGTCCCATTATCAGCCTCAGTAGGGTAGATTTACCACAACCGCTTGGACCTATGAGAACAGTCGTGCTTTGAGGTTGGATATCTAAAGTAGTGGTATGAAGTGCTTCGATTTTGCCAAATGTTTTTGAAATGTTATGAAGCTTTATCATTGAGTCGCTAGATTATTCAGAAGGACTTTTGATGTCTGTATCTATCGGTCATTTTTATTCGATTTTGGCAAATTTCAATCCTTTTCCTGTAAAATGATTGATCATCTTTTGCAATTGCATGTTTCATAGCACTTTTGTAATTCTCGAGTGCTTCTTTGTATTTGTTTAACTGTAAATATAGATTGCCCAGTGTTGAGTAAAGTAGGTGATTTGATTCGAGTTGTTTAGATCCGCGAATTCTTTTGATTTCATTTATGCCTTTCCTTGCCCCATAGATACTAGAAAAAACCATGGCTCTCTCAAGGTTAACTTCAGGATCATTGTTCAGCTTCAAGTAGTTTTCATAGAGTGAAAGGATTTTTTCCCAGTCCGTTTTCTCATAACTATCTGCGATTGCGTGGCATGCTGAAATTCCGGCCCTGAGGTGATATTCAGAAATAATATCACTATTCGCGGATATATCGAGATGATATAGCCCTTTATTTATCATCTTTTTATCCCACAATGAACGATCTTGTTCTCGCAAATGGAGGACCTTACCTTCATCATCGAATCTCGCGGGCAACCTTGAGGCTTCAAACAACATAAATGAGAGAAGTGCCTGCGTCTGGGGTCTATTGGTTTGCTGATGATCAAGTAGAATGTTTGTTAATTTGATTGATTCACGGCATAACTCAATGGTGCTCTGACTTTTCCCACTATAATATTTATATCCATGCGTGAATATCTGATTTAAAATCACGAGGACTGTTTCGAGTCTTTCATGTTGTTCGGATTCTCTTGGCGGTTCATATTCAGTCTTAAGCCCTTTTATCCTCTGTTTACCTTCGTGTAACCTCCTCGCAATAGTCGATTCATTTGCAAAGAGAGCAGTTGCAATTTCTTGATTATTAAGACCAGTTAAAAACTTAAGCGTAAGCGTAACCTGTGACTCTCTGGGGATTGATGGATGGCAGCAGACAGATAACATTCTAATCTGATTATCTATGAGTAGTTCATCGTTAAGCTTGATAAGTGCCTTGAATTCCTCCCCGCTTATCTGGTTCATGTTTAGATCGTTATCATACAGTTTGTTTTCGCGCCTCAGTATTTCACTGCCTCTAATCTTTGCTATATTCCATAGCCAGCCTTTCGCGTTTTTTGGATACCCCTTGGATTGACAATTAGCCCTTGCCTTTGCATAGGCCTCGTCAATGATCTTTTCTGCCAGTTCGAGGTATTCAATTCCAAATAGTCTCGTAAATGCAGATAGAATGTTTCCATACTCGTTTCTGAGAAGGTTGTTTAGAAGCTGATCTAAATTGCTCTTATGATCTGTGAGTACCATTGCTGAATTAAGGCTTACAAAGTCAGAGCCATCCCTGTTTGAGGAGGTCTCGAGTCATGGTACATATACCACATCTTATGTATCCTGAAGTAGTATAATTTATTCGTGTAAATTCTTGGCCTTATGTATAGTTAGCGAGCCGTGAGATATTGTATGCTGAACTTTTCATCTTGGTCTGTCCAGGTCTTAGCTAATTCAAAACTATTGCTAACCAGGTTTTCGAATTCTTCGGTTGTATATTTATAAGAATATTCCGTCAATATAGTTTCATCTTTTCTCAATTTTATCCGCGCTCCATTCACATTTACTCGTTGATCCTCCACGCTTACCAGATGCATTTCTATTCTTCCTTCATCATCATTATAAAAAGCATGATGTTTCCACCGGCTCATATTAAAGTCTGCTCCAAGCTCCCTATTGAGTCTTTCAAGAATATTCAAGTTGAATGCTGCGGTAACCCCATGTTTATCATTATAAGCAGCCTCTAAGGTACCTCTATCCTTTTTGAGATCGATTCCGATTAGCAATCCGCTTCCCTTCCCAGACCTCTTAGCAATGCTGCATATAAAGCGTGCTGCATATCTCGGCGTGAAATTTCCAATCGAAGAGCCTGGGTAATATACAACCATTTTCGAGTAATCAAATGAAATATCTGGAAAATCAAATGGCTGTGTGTAATCAGCATAGACAGGGATGACCTTAACTCTGGGATAGTCCATTGCTAGTGAATCCGAAGATCTAACCAAATGTTCCGAAGAAATATCTATAGGTATGTAACCAACGGGATCAATTAGGTGATTTAACAGCAACCGAACCTTCGTACTGCTACCACTGCCCAACTCTATTAGCAAGCAGTTCTCCCCAATCAATTCCGAAATTTCATCAATATAACGATTCATGATCCACATCTCAGTCCTAGTCAGATAATACTCTTCAAGCTTACAAATCTGATCAAACAGTTCAGAGCCCCGTTGATCATAAAAGAGTTTGGAGGGGAGTTTTTTCTGGGGTAGACCCAGACCTTCGAGCACTTCGGCTAAAAGATCTTCTTCTTGTGGATCAATTTTATGTAATTCATGAAGGTTATTTTGCATCTTTTGCGAGTCGGATTCCCATGAATTGCCATCTTGCGTTTGGCGGGAAGAAATTTCTGTATGTTTTTCTAATATGTGACCTGGAGGTAGCACATGAACCGCCCCTAAGTACGATCTGATTACACATGAATTTCCCATTGTACTCACCTATTGCCCCTGGAAGTGTTGTGTATCCAGGATAGGGTCCGTATGCACTTCTTGTCCATTCCCACACGTCTCCGAACATCTGCTCTGGTTTGCTATTATTTGTCTCTGCTGATATGACCATAGGATGATAATTCTCATTTTCTACAAAATTTCCCTCTATGGATAGATTGGATGCGGCAATTTCCCATTCGGCCTCAGTTGAGAGCCTTGCGCCGGCCCAGCGTGCAAATGCATCAGCCTCATAGTAACTCACATGACATACCGGTTCGTCTAGTGCGATGTCGCGAATACCTGAAAGCGTAAAATATTGCCAACTGCCATTTTTTTCCTCCCAATATAATGGGGCAGTCCAGTTATTTGCCTCAACCGTGTTCCATCCGTCTGAAAGCCAGATCTCGGGCCTCTTATAACCTCCATCCTCTATGAACTCGAGATATTCTCGATTGGTTACAAGCCTAGAGGCGAGGTTAAATCGATTAGCATATTCCTTATGCACTGGAGTTTCATTATCAAATGAAAAACCTTCTCCATTGTGACCAATTGCATATACACCCTCTGGATATTCTATCCAATCAATCTCAGGTAATAGTGGATCCGAAGGTTTCTGCTCCTTACCCATATAAGCAGGTCGAAGTGGATTTTCAGAAAACACATGTTTGATATCGGTCAGCATTAATTCCTGATGTTGTTGCTCATGATGGAGACCTAGTTCAATAACCGAAGCAATCCCTCTCAGTTGCTCCTCATTTGAAATTTCAAGAAATTCCAAAATATTCTGATCAACGTGGCGTCTGTATCTGAAAACCTCCTCAACTGTGGGCCTCGATATAAGTCCTCGCTTTGGACGACAATGCCTTTCACCGACCTGAAAATAATATGAGTTAAAAAGAAAATTAAACTGTGGGTGAGGTGATCTGTACTTAGGATTTACTTCTGATAGAACAAATGTTTCAAAAAACCAGCTCGTATGAGCCAGATGCCACTTAGTTGGACTAACGTCCGGCATTGACTGAATGACATAATCCTCAGTTTCAAGAGGTCTAGTAAGTTCTTCGGAAAATTGCCTGACTCTACTGTAGCTGTCTGAAAGCGTAATATTCAATGATTCATCTTGGTTTGTTTGTCTAAGCTTGGTAATATTTTTCATTTTAATGATACCTTTGAATCAAGTCCCCTATACTAGAATTAATCAGGCAATTAAAACTAAATGCCCTAGCGACAAATTTCTCTCTTTTGCCGATAGAGCATTTACCTTCCTACATTATAGTCCAATAGAATTATTTTTTCAAAACCGAGGTTAATTCATCTAAATTTTAACTTTATAGTTAAATATCATTTGTTCTATCTTCAAGTGCGTATAAAATAATACGTTATTTTCAAAGGAGTCGCTTTTGAATAACCTCTGCCGAAACGGGAGGCGAGTAGCTATTGTCTATGGACTCAGGACCCCGTTCATAAAATCTGGAACGCTAATAGAAAATCTATCTTCTTTAGATTTAGGTAAAAAGGTAACAATCGAACTTTTAAACCGCTCTGAAGTTGATCCTGAAAGTATAGACGAAGTAATATTTGGTACAGCAATACCAGTCACAGAAACATCAAATCTTTCCAGAGAGATTGCACTTGGTGCTGGCATCCCGATCGATGTTCCAGCTTATACCCTCTCAAGCGCATGCTTATCATCAATCCGAGCTGTTACAAATGCAGCCGAGGGTATAATGATAGGTAATTATGATGTTGTTGTAGCAGGAGGAACAGAATCGATTTCCAACATGCCGATTTTGTATACTAAGAGATTTAGAACAATTTTCAAAGAGTACACGAAGACCCACAACCCAATAAGAAAACTTCAACAATTGTTTAAGCTGCGAATTAATGATTTTATCCCAAATCCCCAGGAGATCGCCGAATTATCCACAGGGATATCCATGGCTAATTATGCCGAACAAATCGCTAAAGAACACCATATAAGCCGCTATGATCAGGATGCATTTTCGTTGCGCAGCCATAAACTTGCCTTTCAGGCTACAGAGGATACAAGGCTTCAAAAAGGAGTAATTAGCTTATTCATCCCACCCAATTTTTCAACTGCAGTGAGGTTTGACAACGGGATTCGCAAAGATATAAGAATGGAAGATCTGTCCAAACTAAAACCGATTTGCGATAAAATTTATGGTACTGTCACAGAAGGCAATTCCTCTCCACTTTCAGATGGTGCGAGCGTAGTACTTATGATGTCGGAGGAAAAGGCAAAAGCGATGGGGTATGACCCGCTTGGGTATATCAGGTCATTTGCCTATTCTGCACAATCTCCAAAAGACCAGATACTCATGGGGCCTGTTTATTCAACCCCCATCGCTTTGGAGAGGGCCGGTCTTGGGTTGCATGACATTGATTTAATAGAGATGCACGAGGCATCCGCATCGCAAGTTCTTTCAAACTTAAATGCATTTTCATCTAAAAAATTCGCTGAAGATAGACTAGGGAGAAGCGAAGCCATTGGAGAAATTGATCTTGATAGGTTAAACGTACTGGGCGGTTCGATTGCAGTTGGCCACCCGTTTAGTTCTACGGGAGTCAGGCTAACGATTACCCTTTTGAATGAATTGAAGAGACGTGGTAAAAACTTCGGTATCGTTACATCCTGCGCAGCCGGTGGACTAGGTGCCACTATGATTCTTGAGAGAGAATAATTAATCAGGACAGTTAAATGAAAATATGTTCGTTTGAAGTAGACGATAAACAAATTGGGATAGTGACAATTGACGCTCCTAACACAAAAGAAAACAGACTTTCCATGGAGCATATGATAGAAATCGAAGATTTATTAAGCGAGCTAGAAAATGAAACGAGGAAGATAGAGGGAGAAAAAGAAACAAAAGCAATAGTTTTCATAAGCGGGAAGCAGGATTATTTTATATCAGGATTGGATCTCAAAGAACTCTTTAAATTCAAAGCAGCCGACGAAGGTAGATCTTATAGCCTTAGAATACAGGAAGTAATAGAAAAAATCGAGAAATCCAGGATTCCATTTTTAGCAGCCATAAATGGAGCTTGTTTTGGTATAGGGTTAGAAATATGCCTCGCATGCAAATATAGAATTGCGACAGATGGGCCAAATACACTTTTTGGATTCCCCGATATAAAACTGGGTTTAATATGCGGAGGAGGCGGAACACAAAGACTGCCACTCCAGGTAGGTGCATCGTCTGCCATTGATTTAATGGCTACAGGAAAGACCATTAATTCTCAAAAGGCGAGGGGAATTGGGCTCATAGACGAAATAGTACCCAATGAGGCATTATTGGATATAGGGAAAATGCGAGCGCTCGAAATAATAAAGGGAAAGATTAGATCAAAGCGTTCACGAGCAAGTAATAGATTGAAAACGGTTTTTTATAGCAATTCCATTTTAAGGAATTTTCTGCTTAAGAAGAAAAGAAAAAAGGCATTGGTCAACACAAACAATAGAAATCTGGCTCCGATAATGTCAATTGAAGCTATGGAAGTTGGGCTAAATTCCAGCTTCAATAGAGGACTACATGTCGAGTCGGTTTACTTCGGTGAGCTTGCATCGGGTGAGGTATCGCACAATCTGATCCATTTATCTCTTGGTGCGTACGATTTAAAGCATGATCCCGTCGTTCGAGCGAATGATATCAAGCCAGGGAAGATTAGAAAGGTTGGTATAGTTGGTGGAGGGCAAATTGGCTCCGTTCTTGCAGCGATGGCTGCCGATAATAGTTTTACAGTTAGGTTGATGGATAAAGATGAATCAAGCATAGGGAAGGCATTAAAGGACTGTTATGAATATTTTAAGAATAAATGCAATAGAGGCGAAAGTGCGAGGTTTGGTTTGGAAAACAGATTCGATTTAATTAGTTGTACCAATGATTATTCAGGATTTAAAAGGGCAGACATTGTATTCGATACTATTCGAGACGAATCAGAGGTGAAACGAAATATCTTAAATGAAGTTGAATCCGTGATAAGTGAGGAATGCGTAATTGCCTCAAATGTTAGTGCTGTTCAATTAACTAAGGTATGCAATCACCTAAAACGATTGGATAATGTCATTGGAATTCATTTTTCAATGCCAATCTACGAAAACCCTCTAATTGAGATCGTTATAACACAAGATACCTCGGAAGCTACAATTGCTACGGTACTCGATTTTTCTAAAAACATCGGAAAGATTCCAATAGTAGTAAAGGACAAGACTGGTTTTTTCACTAACAGAGTAATATTCGCGTATATAAATGAAGCCATACACCTCCTCAGCGAAGTAGGTTCAATAGAAGAGATTGATAACGCTATGATTGAATTGGGATTTCAGGAAGGTCCCTTTACATTCATGGACAAAATTGGAATCGATGATGTTATCAGCTCGTCAAACGCCATGTATGAGGCTTTTGGGGAGAGGTTTAAGGCTGCTTCCAAGCTTGATATCCTGTTTGAGGGTGCGGATAAACAGGTAAAAAACAGAAAAGCCTTTTACTCATACTACAATGATAAAAAAATAGTGAATAAATCCATTTATAAATTATTACCATTTAGAAAATCAAGAGAATACTTCCCAAAGCTCGAAATACAGGAAAGGCTCTCATTAGCGGTCATAAATGAAGCGGTCAAATGTCTTGAAGATGGGATAATAAGGAGTCCAAGGGATGGAGACATTGGTGCTGTAATTGGGGTTGGATTCCCGTCATTTTTAGGTGGTCCTTTCAAGTTCATCGATAATTTAGGTATCGAAAACACAATTAAGAAGCTGGAGTTTCTATCATCTAAACTCGACCAACTTTTTATACCATCGAATCTTCTTCAGGATTATCTGAGCCAGGGGAAAAAGTTTTATGATGAATAATTTCTATATATAATGTTAGATGAGTATGAATGGCAAGGACAAGTCAAGAGCGGTCATTATGGTTCTTTCTTTTATTGGTTTCATAGTTGGAACTTATCTCACTTATCTCTACTATAACAAGGCTGAAACAAGCTTTTGCGTTACGGGCTCGAGCTGCGATATTGTGAGATTGAGCGCCTATTCCTCGATCGTTGGCATCCCTGTATCACTGATAGGTTTAATAGGCTTCTTTGCGTTGTTCCTTATTGCTGTTTCAAATATATCAGATCGAATAAAATGGTTGACGCTTTATTTCATATCCTTGCCTGGTTTGGTTTTTTCAATTTATCTTACATATGTAGAAATATTCGTTCTAAAAGCCATATGTTCTTTCTGCTTACTTTCGGCGATCGTTATAACAGCTATTTTTATAGCGGTTTTGTTTAAAAAACCAATAAACATCAGGGCAAATGTTGCAAAAATTTTATCGATTAGTATTTTGATCGTTATACTCGTAATCTCAGGTTCGATCTTTTTCCAATCTAATGGGGAACTTAGGGCGACTACCGCAAATAATTATCAAGTAGCCCTCGCAATTCACCTTAGAGAAATTGGCGCCGCCATGTACGGGTCATTCCAGTGTCCTCATTGTCTGGCACAGAAGCACTTTTTCGGAACAGCTTTTAAATTTATCAACTATGTGGAGTGCGATCCAAAAGGAAAGAATGCCGATCCCTCACTTTGCATATCTAAGGGCGTAACAAGTTATCCAACGTGGGAAATAGGCGGCAAATATTACCTTGGTGCAAAATCCCTGAAAGAGCTTGCCAGAATTTCTGGATATAGTAATGAACAAAAAAAATGAGAATCAGATAATTACTGCTCTAAGATCAATTACTGAATCTCAATTTATAACATCCCTTGTCCCTTAATTAACTTCTCTCTCCATCATAGGGTACTGGTTAGCGCAGAGACAAAGGCAATGTGGCCCAGCGCAAAAGTCTATATCACAGAAATCATTATAATTATGATGGTGAATACTTGAAAACCAATACAAAATGATTAATGTTCAGGTATTATGTTTAAGGTCATATTTTATTAGATTTCGAGGAGATTCTGTATGAATACGTTAAAAAGCGTTATGCTTTTGGCAGTACTTTCCGTCATACTAATATGGGCAGGCGGTGCCATAGGGGGTAAAAACGGGGCTCTAATCGCATTAATCATTGCCGGAGTCATGAACTTCATCAGTTATTGGTGGAGTGACAAGATCGTGCTATCCATGTATGGTGCAAAAGAGGTTACCCAAGTTGAAGCACCTGAACTCTATAATATCATACAGGAACTGGCTCAAAACGCCGGTCTTCCTATGCCCAAAGTCTACATCACACCACAAGAAGCTCCTAATGCATTTGCAACGGGTAGAAATCCTGAGCATTCCGCTGTAGCCGTAACAAACGGTATACTGAAACTACTCAGCCGTGAAGAACTAAAAGGTGTCCTGGCCCACGAACTTACCCATGTAAAGAATCGGGATATTCTAATTGGTACTATTGCCGCGACTATCGCGGGGGCAATCAGCTATCTTGCCTACATGGCGCAGTGGGCAGCGATATTTGGGGGAGCCGGGGGAAGTGAAAGAGGCAGAGGGAATATCTTTACACTGCTTGTCATGATGATAGTCGCCCCTCTTGCAGCCATGATTATACGTATGGCGATATCACGCACAAGGGAATATGGAGCAGATGAAGGTGGTGCCCAAATCTGTGGTAATCCATTATATCTCGCTAACGCGCTGAGAAAACTAGGGCAGGTTTCGGGCAGAATACCCCTGCGGGTCAATGAACAAGTAGCCGAATCAACGGCTCACATGCTCATAGTTAGTCCGCTTTTCGGCGGTGGTTTTGCCTCACTGTTTAGTACCCACCCTCCTATCGAAGAGAGAATAGCAAGACTGGAGGCAATGGTTGGGGGGAGTTCAGTTTAGGAGGCTGCTCTTAATCTGACTTCGATTCTTCTTTTTCAAGCTCCAGCGCGACTGAATTGATACAATAGCGTAAGTTCGTTGGTTCGGGTCCATCCGGGAAAACATGCCCTAAATGGGCATCGCACTTATTGCACATTACTTCTATTCTTTGCATTCCAAAGCTATTATCTAATTCCTTTTTGATGTTTTCCTCGTTAATAGGAGCCCAAAAACTGGGCCATCCTGTTCCCGATTTAAATTTTGTCTCGGAGTTGAACAGCTCGGCACCGCAACACACACACTTATACACACCTTCTTCTTTGGAGTCGTTATACTCACCTGAAAACGGTCTTTCGGTACCCTTTTCCCTAGTTACGTTGTACTGCTCAGGGGTGAGGCGTTCCCTCCACTCCTTATCTGATTTTGTGACCTTTTTCGTCATTTTTGTGACTCCTTTTTACTCGATTCTAAACGTCAATATTGAGTTGATATTTATCGACAAATAAATCATGATTTGTTTTACTAATTAATGCTTTCAGGGAGATATAGTCCTTGAACGGAATCAGAAAAGAAGTCAATTATCTCAGGATGGTTAATCGGCTCGTCTGACTTATCAGGCTCGAGGTTTCTCTCTGCAACGTATGTTCGGTCTGAAGTACCATACATCAATACGTGATACCAAGACCTGTCTTTTGGGGGATGGCTACGTGCTACTATAGAATACCATTCGTCCGATCCCTTAAAAACGTCATCTACGTCTATAATTACACCATGGTAGTCAAACATCTTATGGTGTACTAATTGACCAATAGAGAATTTCGGACTTCTTTCTGAAGACATAGTATATCAGTCAGTGATAATTCTTAATAATATATTAAATGGAACTAAGATTCCAAAAATCTTTTTGCGGTGATTATCTCATCCTTTACAAGCTCGTGGTGTCCCCCATGCCGATATGTTTCAACGTTGGCTCCACAATGCTTCAAGAGTTTGGCTAACTCTAAAGACTCATCTGGCTGTACGATAGTGTCATTCTCACCGTATGTAATCAACGCCCGGGTGTATGACAAATCGGGAAGTATTTGTGGTATAAGCGGCAATCCTGGATGAAATAAAACTACCCTTTTGATAATGCCGGGATGGGTTAGAATAACACTGGCAGCAATGCTTGCACCATTTGAATAGCCAATGACTGAAAGTCTATTTACATCAAATTTATAGCGCTTAGATGCTTTTACTATAAAATCAGTTAATTCATCTGTTCTCAGTTTGACGTCATCGATATCAAATACCCCATCAGGTGATCTCAAACAAAATCTATTTGATTCATTATCAAAAACATTTCCTCTTGGAGTAAGAATGGCGGCTCCAGGAGAAATTTTTCTGCCCAGATTAATTAAATAGTTTTCGTCTCCACCAGTTCCATGCAGTAATAAAATCACTCCTTTTATCTTTTTTGAAGAAGGTATGAAATGATGAATGAAACCTAATTCTTTATCGTTTATTTTGTGCGTTCCAACACTCATGGTGTTACAAACGAGTAAGTTTAGTAAAGTAAATTAGATCCTTCTAAATTTTGTGAATATGCCATATCCCAAAATTGGCACTCATAATTTGCAGTAATGAGAAATGTTTTCTCAACAGATCTTAACTTCCGCTCCGGGATTCCTCTTAAAAGTCGATTAAGGGTGTTCTCAATCCAATTAACGTATTTTTTAAATTCATCGCTAGTCCAACAGTCGATAAAAGCTTTATAGGGATTATTTTTCTTTGACAATTTTTTTGCGCTGTTCCATGAATCAAAATACCCTTTCTCTGCACACCAAAGGGCGGTAAAGGATTCCTCAAAACTCTTTGTAAGAGCTGTAGTGATTAGGAAATCTATATATGATCTACAAACAACAGTCGGTTCAACATTTAATGAACTCCCTTTTATATAGTTTTCGAACATATGGAGTTCATGCTTTAAAGCCACGAATGCATCTGCAAGCGCGAGAGATATCTCATAATCAGGCGATTTTAGTTCAAGCGCTCCCAGAAACCTAATTGCCTCTCGAGCAAAAATGTAATCCTGAGTAACCCAGAAGTCGAAGATTTCTCTCTTGATTGTTCCCTTTCCGGTCTCTATTAAGAAGGGGTGTGACATCATCCTTTTCCATTGTTTTTTTGCTTTTTTGAGAAGCTTTGAAGAATTTTTCATGATAGCTGGAGTATGAAGAACATAAAACGAGTCAGATTCTAATATGTTGATTTCTCTTCTATTTCTTTCTTATGACTTCAACAACTGGAAACATGCAAGTTGGAGATCCATATCCCTGGGTTCTGTATCGCTATTTGTCAAAACTAAACCCGTGGTTTTGGGGATCAATAATATTAAACCAAATCGAATCAATTTGATAGAGAACAGGAGTAAGAAATGGGGCATTATGAGGCGTAAAAAAGCTGTGATAGAAGCATCATTGAATCTCAATTGAAAAACCATCCTTTCCTTTCTATGCTTGTGGAGCTGTCCGTTTAGACGTAGTTCCATACTGTTTCATGAGCCATCTGAAGATATTATAAGGGCGGTCATGGGGATTTCTACCGCTGTCCAACATTGAACTTAGGGCAAAACGCATGGACATAGGGTCAACTCCTTCCATCATAGCGTGCTCAATTAACTGTATTACTGCCTTCTCAGTAATTTGGCTTATGTTACTCTGGCCGGTCTTTTATTATTTTTCCCCCTACGCGATTAAAACAAGCATAAGTGTCAATTTGCCGATAGTATTTCTGCTCTATCTCGTCGTATATGCTTCGATTGGTGGGGTAATACCACATTTATTATTTTACAGAGGCTTCAAAAAGATAGAAGCCTCTGTTGCAGGGATACTTCTATTACCGGAGCCTATTAGTGCTTCTATACTCGCAGCTTTATTTCTTGATCAACCCATTGGTCTAGATATTATGGTGGGAGGTGCCCTTATACTACTTTCCAATTATTTTGTAATAAGTGCGAGACCTAACATAATACCAACGCGATAATCCTAGGCCCAGTGTTCTTCGTCATATAAATTCACAATTTATCACAACGTTACTCATTTAGGGTTAGTCATAATATATTGAGTCCCAGACGATGACACAGAGTGACATTCAATGCATTCAGTAACCTTACCGGCCAGAGTTAT
>DASWID010000030.1 GCA_036397855.1 Thermodesulfobacteriota bacterium
GGTACCTCGATGTCGGCTCATCGCATCCTGGGGCTGTAGAAGGTCCCAAGGGTTGGGCTGTTCGCCCATTAAAGCGGTACGCGAGCTGGGTTTAGAACGTCGTGAGACAGTTCGGTCCCTATCTGCAGCGGGCGTAGGAGATTTGAGGGGATCTGCTCATAGTACGAGAGGACCTGAGTGGACGAGCCTCTAGTGTACCAGTTGTCGCGCCAGCGGCAGCGCTGGGTAGTCATGCTCGGAAGGGATAACCGCTGAAGGCATCTAAGCGGGAAGCCTACCCCAAGATTAGATCTCCCGAACCGTAAGGTTCCTAAAGGTCCCTTGAAGACCACGAGGTAGATAGGCCTAAGGTGTAAGCCCTGTAAGGGGTTTAGCTGATGGGTACTAATTGACCGTGCGACTTAACTGCGGGGCTTGAAAGCCCTTACAAATAGCGCTAAAAATCTCAGCCCTGTGAGATAGCTTAAAACATCTCACAGGGTCAGCACAATATCCAGTTGTCAAAGACTCACCATTCCTGTTTATCAATTCAAATTTTACATTTTCATGGCTTTTCAGCGGATATCAACCCGCTCATCCAAAGCCCTGAGTACATTCGAAGTGTCGAAGGGTGTATTTATTTGTTTCCGTTTCTTACCCACCGACAGGGGTGAATGGCTTGCCGCAATCATGTTAATGTTTGCATCGTGTTAAAAGGGAAGCTATCTTTTAAAGCTTATAAGATTTTGTTCGGTACTGAAAGAATAGTGTTTGCACTTTGCAGCCTCAGGAACCCTAGGTACAAGTTACGTGGGAAGTTGTTCAATGATCATTCAGGTAGCTGTTGACTTAAGTGAATATATTTCATAAGTAAGCAATACCTCAAACAAAGGCAAGATGGGTAAAAGGTTTTTCGTATAACACACGGAATAAGGTGTTTATACTGACTTTTGTTTGTATAATTAATGGTTAGACCACTTCGCGCCTTTAGAAGTAAAATCACCCGAAGGAGACGTGTTATGAAACCTAAGCCTCATTTTCTCGTGCTCTCAGCCATTCTCACCATTATAGTTGCATCGTGCGCGCCGCAACAGGTACACCAAACCGATAAGGCGAAGACAGAGACTACTCCGAGCGAACATACAAGCGGCATGGAGGGTATGAACGCACGCGGCGACAAAGTCATGGGCTTCGACCACCTGAAGACGACGCACCATTTTTGCCTCTTTACCTATGGCGGTGCTATCGAAATCGAAGCGAAAGATGCGAAAGATGCTGTTACCCGCCATCAGATTAGGCGGCATCTGAGTCGCATTGCCAAAATGTTTTCTGATGGAGATTTTAATTCGCCGATGCTGATCCATGGCCAAACACCTTCAGGTGTGCCAACGATGCAAAGGCTAAAGGGTGAGATCAAGTACCAGTTTGAGGAGACGGAGAGAGGCGGGCGGGTGCGCATATCGACTAGCAATCCGGAAGGGTTGGCTTCGATTCACGAGTTCTTGAGGTTCCAAATAAAAGAACATCAAACGGGAGATATAACCGAAGTGATCCAGCAATCTTAAACAGAGTTCGGATATGTCTTGCTGATCGTGTTTTATATGCGGGGTCTAACAAGTGATTCGAGCTGACCACGAGATAGCGCGTCTGTCATTCGTCAGCTCGGATGATTTCCAGGTTGTGTGCGCGGCCGCTCATTTGCCGCGTTATGAGCGTTAAATATAACAACAAAAAAGACGATAATATATCGTGAGGAAACAAATGCAAACTATTCTAGGTTCCGGTGGTGTTATTGGCAGGGAGTTGGCCAAGGCATTAATAAAATATACTTATAAAATTCGATTGGTGAGTCGAACCCCTCAAAAAGTCAATTCAACAGACAGTGTATTTCCTTGCAATTTATTAGAAGAATCCAAGGTTTCAGAAGCTGTAAAAGGATCACAGATTGCCTATTTAACTGCCGGGTTACCTTATGATGCAAAGGTTTGGCAATCAACTTGGCCGGAACTAATGAAAAATGTTATTGAAGCGTGTAAAACACATCGCGTAAAGTTAGTTTTTTTCGATAATGTGTATATGTATGACCCAAACTGTGTATCGCATTTAACTGAGGAAACACGGATAAATCCTTTGAGTAAGAAGGGAATGGTTAGAGCTCAGATTGCACAAATGATTTTAGATGAAGTAGAAGCAGGGAATCTGCGGGCTCTGATAGCCAGATCTGCCGATTTTTATGGTCCTGATAATGATAAAAGTGTTTTGGGGGAGACCGTATTTAAAAACTTAAAAAATGGCAAAAAAGCAAATTGGCTCTGTTCCGTGAATTACAAACATTCTTTCACATTTACACCAGATGCCGGAAAGGCAACCGCTCTATTAGGTAATTCTGCTGAAGCATACAATCAGGTATGGCATTTACCAACCGCCAAAGCTCCTCTGACAGGTAAAGAATGGATTGCAGCGTTTGCTAAAGAAATGAATTTAAATCCTAAATATCGGGTCGCGGGGAAAAATATGGTCCGATTACTGGGCTTGTTCGATCCATTGATGAAAGAGTTGGTTGAGATGCTTTATCAATATGATCAAGACTACTGTTTTGATAGTAGTAAATTTGAAAGTCACTATGATTTAAGGCCAACACCATATCTTGAAGGTATAAGGCAAATTGTAGAAAAAGAATATGACCAAAAAGACTCCACAAAGTGAAATGCATAAAAACAGCGATTGGAGCGCGACGGGAGGCTTTTGGGCGTTTGAAGAAGTTTACGACAGATGTTACATTCTGATGAGCAAAGGGGACCGATCGGTTTTCGCTGACGAATGCTTTCCACCGTTATCTTCGTAAATGGGGAGCCAGAAATTTCTTTTTAAGCAGTTCCGCATTTCGGAAAGGCTCTGCGCTCACCAGAGGCAATTTCGATTTTCTTTATTGACATGAAATTAGGCTTGTTGTACCATGGAGAATACGGCGTTTGCAGCCTAATTAGTAGTTAGCAAGCGTTGGCGATACTGCATGCGCGGCGTCAACCGCACGCGTGATATGGTTCACGAGGAGGCTTAGATGAGTAAGGCGAAGAACCGCGCTACGATTGAGGCGCTGGTGGCGGCGATCAACGGGAGAGACCACGAGGCGCTCGACAAGGTGTTCACCGAGGATGTAGCGATGGAGTGGCCTCAGTCCGGTGAGCGGATCAACGGCGGTCAAAACCGACGTGAAATCTACAGCCGCTTTCCGTCGCTCCCCAAGGTCACACCGCGGCGGATAACCGGCAGTGGCGACGTCTGGGTGCTCGAGGCAAACCTCGACTACGGCGACGGTGAGCCGTACCCGTGCGTGTTCGTCTTCGAGATGCGGGGCGGTTTGATCGCCAAGGAGGTCGCCTACTGGACGAAGCCTTTCCCGGCACCCGCGTGGCGCGCCCCGTGGGTCGAGCGCATGTAGAACCCGTACCGACGCCCCCTTACTTGCTTTTAGAGTGGCTGACAGTTTTTGGAGTAGTTAAATTACCGTCCGTCCTGAGCAGGGTCGAACGGCGTAATGGTTAATAATCTATAGGAAAGGATGCATCCCTTGACCGAGCCTGGGATGGGTGTATTCATATCCGCCGTAGAAAATAGTCTGCTTAAATACAATTGGTATAACCCCTCATCCATGCGAACTAGCACTTTTTGGTGCCATTGAGTAGTGCTTGCGTCCTATGGTCTCACGAACCTGATCGAGAAGTTCCTTTCTGGGTGATTTTCGATTTCCTCATCTTGACCTGAAATCAGGTTTCTTGTATTCTGAGTACTAATTAGATTAAGCGGTGATTTGCGGTATAACATCCGCCTTCTCGATGTTATCCTGGATTTCTCGAGGCTGAATATTAGTTAGCATGACCGGCATTATCTTTATTTACTGAGATTGTAAGGAGGAGACAATGAATACATCACATCGAATAATAGCAGTAATCGTGGCAGTTGGGATGGGCTTGATGGCTTGGTTCCTTGCGCAGGCGCAGGAGGGCGGGCATATTTTGCTTAACTCGGCTGATATAAAGTGGGCTGACGCGCCGCCATCGATGTCACCGGGCGCACAGATCGCTGTGATTGAAGGGGATTTGAAAAAAGCTGAGCCCTTCGCGTTCCGCCTTAAACTCCCCGCTAATTACAAGATTCCACCACACACCCATCCGGCTATAGAACACGTGACCGTTCTCTCCGGAACTTTCTACATGGGGGCTGGAGATCAACTCGATCAGGAGAAAGCCATAGCTTTGACACCCGGCAGTTTCGCAGCGTTTCAACCGGGGCACAGTATGTTTGCCTGGACTGAGGAAGAAACTGTAATCCAGGTGCATGGGGTTGGTCCGTGGGGGATCGATTACATTAGCCCGGCGGACGATCCGAGAAAGAAATAACCAGAAGAAAAAGGGTAAGGCACCCCTTTTTCGTTGAAGATTGATGTCCACGAGTAGCTTCACCGTTGGAGAGGCAGAAGTTTCTTTTTGGGGCTGTTTTCGTTCTCCTCTTCTTGACCTGAAATTATGTCATTTATATACTGTGGGTAATCATTGGGATAAGCAATCATTTGCAGTAAATATTACTTTTGGTAAATATAGTGCATTATTACTGATTAATTAATAGTTAGGAGCTAGAGAAACTTTTAAATGGAAGGTCTAATAACATTCGTGGTTGGAGTTGCTGTTGGCATCTTGGGGTACTCCATCACCATGAAAGTCAGTTTTAAGCAACGCACGATAGACTACAAAATACGCGTGTATGATGTCCTGATAGGCAAGTGGGTCCAAATGCGGAACCACATTTATGCTCACCACCCAGGAAACTCATCTGATAATGTCTCGTCACAGGTGATCTACCAGTTTGATCAAATGTATGGAGAATCACAGCAGCTCATAGGTGAAGCGATACTTGTGTGCGAAGATGCTGTACTGACGAACGATATAAATGAATTAAACGAGCGAATGTATAGAACTAAATGGCACAATCTTCCTTTGGAGCAACTGAATGAGGCTATGGAGTCGATAAAGAAGGATGCCATTTCAATTGTCTCGAGGATGAGAGAAGACATAAAAGAAAGTACAAGATTGGAGCTGCGCGACTTCGCACATATCGCGTCTGGGTTTTGGCATAAACGGCACGATAGTTAAGATAAAAACGTCATTTGAAGTTCACGCCCGAGGTACCCCGAAAATGCTGGAGTTGATTGCTGACTAACTAGATGAGATAAATGTTTTGATCAAAGTAGGTAGAAAGATCGCGACAAAATTGAACAACCCATCTACTCGACACGGTCGTCACTACTCAGAAGGAAGTGCCGCTTTGGGTGGTTTTTCCATCTCCTCTTCTGGAACTGAAAATAAGTTCTTTGTATTCTAAGAGCTAATTTGATTGGGCGACGATTTGCGGTATAACTTCCCTGTTTGGATATTATTCTGCATTTTTGCAGGCTAATTATTAAATGTGTCAATTGAATAAGGAGAGATTTGAATGTTAGAGCTGCGACCTACTTGTGAGCATTGCAATAAGAACTTACCACCGGTTTCTACTGAAGCAATGATTTGCAGCTATGAATGTACTTTTTGCAAAGACTGCGTTGATGAAGTTTTAGAAGATGTGTGTCCAAATTGTGGTGGCGGTTTTTGTCCAAGGCCAATAAGGCCGAGTAATAATCTGAAAGATGATAATTACCTGGGCAAAGACCCGGCTTCCACAAAAGTTAGACATAAGCCGGTGAACATAGAAGTCCATCGTGAATTTTCCCAGAGCATTAAGAATGTGCCGCCACACGAGCGTTAAACACATAACAATCGGCTGCCCGCAGACTCGATTAGCTCGACGCCGTGTCGGCCACTTGCTCGGCTGTCCCGTGAATTGTCGCGACATCTCCCTGGTTCCGTCTTAGCACGAGTTCTGCAGCGAGCCGTCCGGTCTCCGCCGCCGCATTCATGAACCCGCGCGAAAAGGTCGATGGGATTGGGTGAAATGAAATGCACCCCTTTTTCGTTGAAGATTACTTTGCACGAGTAACTTCACCGTTGGATGGGCAGATAATTTCCTAAATTGGTGAATTTCTATTTCCTCTCCTTGACCTGAAATTAGGCTTGTTGTATCCTGACTACTAGTACATTTAAGCAATGATTTGCAGTATAACATCCTTTTTGCATGTTGTGCTTGGTCTTTGCTTGCTAATTATAATTAGGATTCTAGGATCTTCTACATGGCAATCATCGCATGCCTGGGGTGGGGTTCTCTTGTATGAGATCCCCAAGGGCTCCCGGTTCATCGTCAGTGGTTTGCTGATGGCCCGTTTGTGAAGGTGGAATTTGTGCGCCAGTCAGACGACGGCCGAATTACGCTGGTTCTGGACGATGTTGCTTCACCGGTGCGCTCGCTTTGGGCAGTGATGGATGATTCCGATCTGGGAGCCGCTCGAGAAGCACTTCGCAAGCGTGAACGAATTCCCGGTAACAACTCGACGCATATCGGGTCATGGTCTCAGGGAGATAACGCCCCTGAGTTGATTCTTGATCTTCCCGAATGGGTGGCATCACGTGGAGTGCGGTCGGTCATATGGTCTGCTTTACCGTCAAAATTTGAAGGTAAGAACGGACAAACCCCAACGTGTGAGCAAGTGCTTCGATATCTCAGCGGGCTGACTGGAGCACTCCGTGATGCAGCCGAGCGCTACGTTAGCTTGGCGCCTCGCCAAATTGACACGCTGTACCGGCGTCGAATAGAAGCAGTACTTCAATGGACACCGCAGGGTCCAAACTTTGGGTCATGATGCGGTTGTGGCTCTATTAATTAGTTAACGCATCGGTTAAGTTACTCGTTAGATCACGTAGATCGGTATGAAGTTTACGATAAGGTCTTTAATGGTGGATTTTTGGTTTACAATCAATCCCACCATTTTACAAAGCCTAATATTTCAAGGGTTCATCCTAATTTTCTTCCTTGAGTTTGAATCCATCGGTAAAATGAATTAACAGGTTTTTAAGCTTATTAATATCAAGCGATATAGATCACTTAAACGGAAACTGGTAAAGCACTGTATAGGAGATGTTGGATCCTTACTCGAACTTTAAACCCCAGAAGTCCTTGAACCTTTCATCAAGAAAACGGTTTCTTAATTTGCTGCCCTTAATTTTTTGAACGACAGATAAGAATCCTTCGCTTGAATTGTTCTTTAGGGTGGAGAAAACATCCTCTAATTCAATCTTATCGATCATCTCATCAAACAGTTCCAATTCTTCAATATTTATAAGAAGTATATGAAAATCTTTCAAACCGTTAAGATGTTTATCTCTCTCTACATTTTCAAGCGCGTCTTTTATCCATGATTCATACAACGAACTAGATACGAATGGCATGTCCATAAAAACTATACAGGGAAATACCTTTTTGTTTTTGAATTGGCTAAACTCATTATAATATTTCGGAATATCTTCTACCCTTTTGAAAATCTGCTCTATCGCATCTACAATTTTTTTGATCTCTCCTTTCACTATAAGTTCTTTATCGCCGGTCTGTCTACTTAGTAAAGCAAACTGGTTAGCCTTTGCCTCAAATAGATAGATTTTGTCTCCTCTTTCGACCCACCAGTCAACAAATTTACCTTTAGGATAATCTAACTCTGGGTGAACATTCTGCTCTCCATAGATTCCCTTTAAGATAACCCCTACATATTCTTGAAAGACATACCCGAAATAGTTTCTAAATTCTTGTTGTTGAGCTTTATCTTCAAAATAGCGATGAAATAACCAATAAATCCCCCCAAAAGCTTTTCTAACATACGCAGACGCATTTGGCACAACAAACGGATCACCACGATGCTTTGCATCGGTTTCTATAATTGGATAAACCAATAACGGATTAAACCTCGTCTTTGTAAAAATTGGATTCAGGTTTGCATTAAAGCGGACATCTTCGCTTTTGAAACTTTTGTAATCCGCTTTTAATATATTGAGGAAGTTATTAATTTTTTCTTCGATCAGGACATCCTTTAATTGAGGTATGTCGGCCTTAGTGAACATTGGGATGCTGAAAGTCGCTGTTCTCTTGGAGCCAGCAGCCACTGCCGTAGCGATTAGGAGATAATCGTTTATTCTTAAGCTTGTTTCCATTTCGAAAATAAGGGATAAATTTTCGAATTTCCCAGGAAGTATTTTTTTGACCAAGTCATTAAAGATAACAAACGTTCTTGCCATCATATAAATGGGTAAGAATTGGTATTCCATTTGCTCGAAGTGAAGTCGTATCATCAAAGATCGGACCTTATCTTCGTTAGTGATTTCATAGGTTTCGGTATGCTCTGGTTGTGTGAGTGAGTTATTATAGATATTGCATAAAGCAAGCCAATTATCTTTTTCGTGTATATATTTTGATTTGTGATCATTGGCTCCAGAAATAAGCAAAAGATTCGCCAAGTAGGCCAAGGCAAATTGGCTTATTATTATCCCCGTGTTTTGTTCTCTATGAGCAGCGATGCCAATGTTATTTGGGTCCCCGCTATTGAATATGTAAATAGAAGCTTTGCCCAGAGTAATGATTCCGCCTCGCAGATTATATCTCCTTAAAACAGTCTTCAGTTCTTCTTCAGACACTGAGCCCTCCGGTCTATTACCAAGTTCAGCAATATCGCTATCACAAGGTATTGTTATTATTTCTGGGATCATAGTGTGATTTTTCATCAAACCGTATTTCTAAGTTATTTTTTGTGAGTCTTTCTATATTTTACTCAATATATAAAGAAAGACGGAAAAAGAACGCATCACTTTTTCGTCGAAGAATGCCTTCACTGGTAGCTTCGCCATTCGAGAGGCAGAAGTGTCTTTGGTGTGTTTTCCATTTCTTCTTCTTGACCTGAAAATAGGTTTTCAGTATTCTAGGTGCAGTATTAGATGCGAGGATTATCCTGATGCTAAAAGGAGCTTCAGAAAACGAAACATGGCCGAGTCTCCCTTTAGATGAGTGGAAAGAGACGTGTGCCACGCTGCACATGTGGTTCCAGATGGTCGGGAAGATTCGGCTGGCCCAGAGTCCTTGGGTTAACCATTCTTGGAACGTCACCCTCTACGTGACCGCCCGTGGCCTCACTACTTCCCCCATTCCCTATGGAACGAGGACCTTTCAGATTGATTTCGATTTTACTGATCACAAGCTATTAATTCAGTCCAGCGACGGTAGAGCTGGCTCCATTCTCCTTCGACCCTGCTCCGTCGCGGCGTTTTATAGGAAGCTCATGGAAGAGCTGAATAAGCTCGATTTGCATCTCAAGATCAACACGAAACCAAACGAAATGCCGGACCCGATTCCCTTCGACCAGGATGAGGTGCATGCTTCGTATGATCCCGACTACGCCAACCGCTTTTGGCAGGTGCTCTTACAGTCCGATCGGGTCTTCAAACAGTTTCGAGGCCATTTCATCGGCAAGTGCAGCCCCGTCCATTTCTTCTGGGGTGCCCTCGATCTTGCTGTAACGCGGTTCTCCGGACGACCGGCACCAGAGCATCCCGGGGGAATACCCCATCTTCCCGACGCCGTAACCCGAGAGGCGTATTCACATGAGGTCAGCAGTTGCGGATTCTGGCCAGGGGGTGGCGCGATATCATATCCTGCCTTCTACTCATACGCTTACCCGGAGCCTCACGGCTTCGCCGAAGCCGCTGTCAAACCCGGCATCGCTTTCTACAGCAGTGACTTTCGTGAATTTCTGCTTCCGTATGATGCAGTTAGAACATCCGAGTCACCCGACGACACGCTTCTTGAGTTTCTGCAGACTACGTATGACGCCGCGGCCAATTTGGGAGGCTGGGATCGTAAATCCCTGGAGCGTAGCGATACCTTGCAAGGCTAGACCTAATCTAAGGCGCTAAAATACATTTAGGGTTAAGCATTTAGTTCCTATTTATCGCATCGACGCTATCAGGAAAGGAGGTGCACTCCCTTTTTCGTTGAAGATTACTTCCCACGAGTAGCTTCGCGGACAGCACAATAAGTTTCCTTTTTGGGAGTCACAGTGGCTTAATACAGGTGGTTTTCCATTTCCTCTTCTTGACCTGAAATCAGGATTTTTGTATTCTAGTTTTTAGTCAGATTAGGCAATGATTTGCAGAATAGCATCTCGTTTTGGTTATTATCCTGCATTTTTGCTGTCTAATTCGTAGTTATAGGGATTGAGAAGAAATGCAGGGATGACATGAGTGTAACAGAATATTTGCTTATCGATTTTGAAAATGTTCGGCCTGATGGAATCCCTGCGATTCATGAAAATCAAAACGTGTTTATTTTCGCGGGAGATAACCAGAATAAAATTGATTATGACCTGGTTAGAGCGACCCAGCCCTACGGAAATCGGGTTCAATGGATCAAAATTAAGGGAAGTGGGAGAAATGCCCTTGATTTTCATATTTCCTTTTATCTTGGGAAGTTATCTGCTATTCATAAGCAAGCATCGTTTTTCATATTATCCAAAGATAAAGGTTTTGATCCGCTCATGAGGTATTTGGAAAAATCCGGAATACAATGTAAGAGAATAACTCAATTACAGGATTTTATAACAGGCAAGAAGGAGGTGGATGATGACAGTATATTTGCAAAGATACTTAGGATGCTGCTTAAGATTGATCTGACAAGAAGGCCAAAAAGAATTCGAACATTGAAGGCATTTATCGGATCAAGGAATAAAATGGATAGTGTTAAAGTCGATAAAATTATAAAAAGATTGGCCGACGAGGAAATAATCATTTTGAATGAAGAAAAAGTGTCTTATCCGGCCGGACAAAAATGAAACCGTATAACAACCGAATCGAACTGGCAAAATTTTGCTCGTCACGTTGCTTGCTTACGCAAACGCCGCGCCGACCAGCTCGAAAAGTAAAGGTGTGAGGCCTTGGCATGAGATTTAATTCCTTCGATAAGCTTACATAACTTCTTATCTCTTTTCGTCTCCTATTCTAGTCTGAAAAATAGAAAAGGGGCCACAAGCCTTTTTCGATTAAGAATGCGTTCCACGGGTAGCTTAGCCGCTTGAGAAAAAAAGGTCGGGCTTTGTTTATTTGATTATTTGTTAATCCAGCTCATTTGTAATATCTTTTATCTCTTTTTGCAGTCCATCATCTAACAACAGTTTCTGAGAAAATACGGACAGATACTCAATATTCCTAATCCGCACTTCGACGAAGCTCAGTGTGAACGGTTTTTATATAAAAAAAGAAAAAGAAAATAGTGACAGCTGCCCCTTTTTCTTAACCAATGTTAGATATGAAGTGTGTTTTTTAAATTGTGATATATACTAATATATACTGTGTTCATTTATCGGGTGATTGAAGCACTTGAGAAAAGAAAAGTAGATTACGCTATTGCTGGTGGATATGCAGTAGCGCTCCATGGAGCAGTAAGAGGAACTGTTGATATTGACATTGTTTTACGATTTACGAAAAAGAATCTTCTTGCGGCAGAGGCTGCTCTTAGGGACGTAGGGTTGCAGTCACGTCTTCCGGTAAAAGGAGATGAGGTTTTTGATTTTCGGGAGGAATACATAAAAAATAGAAACCTTTTGGCATGGAATTTTATTAATATTTCTAATCCGACTGAATCTGTTGATATCATACTCACCGATGATTTGAGAAATTTGAAAACAAAAATAATACGCTCAGGTGAAAAGACACTACGGGTAATTTCAATCGATGACCTAATTAAGATGAAAGCGAAGAGTAATAGAGGACAAGACTTAGAGGATATTAAAGCCTTAAGGAGTTTGAAGAAATGAAATCAGTACAATTTTTTTCAAAAGAATATTTGGAAAGGTGTGCTTCAATGAAACCAGAACAGATCCTTCAATTTCTGGAAGATTTTAGAACCCTTCATTCTGAATCAAAAACACAAAAAACCCGTCTTATCAGCATCAAGATCCCCGAAGATTTACTTAATGCTTTCAAAGCCAAAGCAAAAGTTAATGGGATTCCATATCAAACCCAGATCAAAAGGCTGATGGCGGAATGGATGAGATAGTCATATAAGTTTCATTGTCAGCATTCATGAAAATAACAATGTCACAAACCAGTTATATGGTAATATTCAACTGATGAACCAGGTAGTATTTCACATGATCGGCAATTTTTTCGATTCCGAATCAAGAAACCTGCCAACAGCAAAGATCAAAAATCTTTCAGAATTAAAAAGATCTCTGCGCATAACTCGCCAATACAATGTTGTTTTATTAGATGACAACGATCACACCTATGAATATGTAATCGAAATGTTGGTAGAAATTTTTGGGCATAGCAAGGCCCGAGCTTTTGAGATGGCCTGCACAGTAGATCTAATGGGAAGGGTCGTGGTTTTTACATCGACAAAAAAGTCTGCAGAGGAGAAACGAATTCAAATCCTCTCTTATGGTCCTGATTGGAGGCTTTCCAGGAGTAATGGATCGATGAAAGCAATAATCGAACCCGCAGAATAACATATTTGAAAATACCAACCGATACTTATGATTTTTTATCCGCACTTCGACTGGGCCCTTCGACTCAGGACAGGCTCAGTGTGAACGGGTTTTTTGTGCTGATGGGAGCCTAAAGGCTTGCTCTACATGGTAATGATACTTTGCGTAGCGGAGGGCTTTAGGCCTCCATTCTTTACAAGTGATGCAGCGTGTGAATTTATCAGACCCAATAGCCCTTATGTTGTATCCATTGGAATATAAAGAATTCCGCTACAGGAATTCATTGTGTCACGAGCAACACTCGTGACCTACCCGATGGGGAATAAATAACAAAATAATCGGGTTTTTTTCTACAGGAAACGAAAACTTAGATAGGACTGGCTATTTCTTTTAGATAAGGTTCCCTTTTATTACTCTAAGGAAATTGCCCCCCATGATTTTTCTTACCCTTTCTTCTGAGTAGCCTTTTTCTACGAAAAAGTATGCAATCTTTGATAGGTCGGCAACTGTGCGTATTTCGTTTGGGAACTGATCAATCCTTCCTCCGTCCAGATCGCTTCCAATTCCGACATGGGCTTCACCACAGAGATTTATCATGTAATCTGCATGAGTAAAAACATCTTCAAGTGTAGGTTTTTTATTCCCTGTCTTGAGAAAATCGTTATAAAGGACGAGACCGATCACACCGCCTCTTTTCGCGATTGCACGAAGTTGATCATCCTTCAGGTTCCTTGAATGATCTGTTATGGCTCTCGCATTTGAATGAGTGGCAATGGGAATTGTCTCGTAAATCTCTAATGCTTCCCAAAAACAACTTTCGTTGAGATGAGATAAATCGAGTGTAATCCTCAAATCGTTCATTCGTTTAATCAATTCCTTACCTTCATTGGTTAATCCCGAATCCGTATTTGTTCCTGATGCATATTGATTCTGGTCATTCCAGGTAAGACCTATGATGCGAACCCCTTTGTCATAGAATTCATTTAATTTTTCAGGCTCCTTGATTGGGTCTGCACCTTCCATAAGCGTGAGAAAGCCAATTTTAGAGTTATACTCCAGTCTTAAAAGATCCTCAGCACTTTTAATCTGCATTATGCTATCTGAATGTTCATCGTATAATTTTTCATAGATTTCAAACTGTCTTATGGCTACTTTCCTTGTTTTGTTCGGTTTAATTTTGGGATGAACAAATATTGTGTTAAATAGAAGTCTTATATTCCCCTGTTTCAACCACGGTAGGGTAATCATGCAGGGGACGGAGGGATTTACGAAATCTCTCTTAAAGAAACTTAGGTGAAATGCTATATCTTCATGTGCATCTACAATGAAAAGACTATCTAACATATTTTTTTCATAGCCACAAAGGCACTAAGTCACTAAGTTATTAAGAATTTAACATTAAAAAATAAATTTAATAATTTTGTATTCTTTGTGTCTTGGTGGCAAAATTACTATGCCACAAGGGCACTAAGACACTAAGTTTTTAAGGGATTGAAAATTAAAAAAATAAAATCAAACTTTTTTGTTTTTTTGTGCCTTGGTGTCTTAGTGGTTAGCCTCGATTTTACCTTTTTCCCCAGCCTCCACCCCCTGGAGTCTCTATTCTCAAATTATCTCCTTTTTTCACTTCCAGGGAAGCCTTAGCCGGTAAAATACGTGATTTACTATTTCTGATCAAGGTATTTCGTCCCTTTTTCCCTGGTTTTCCCCCATTGACTCCATAAGGTGCAAATATTCGCCTTTCTGTAATAATCGATACCGTGGCATCTGAGAGGAATTTGTATTCCCTGACAATGCCATCCCCCCCCTTGTATTTGCCGCTGCCGCCGCTACTCTTTCGAATAGAATACCCATCAATTCTGATCGGGAGTTCTCTCTCTAAGGCTTCAATAGGGGTGTTCAGCGTATTTGTCATATGGGTTTGTACCGCGCTTACCCCATCTTTTCCAAATCTACCCCCCATTCCGCCAGCAATAGTCTCATAATATGCAAATTCTTTTCCGGTAATTGGATTCTTACCCCCAAAAGTGAAATTGTTCATCGTACCGGAGCTGGCGGCTTGAATCTTTTTCGGAATTGCCTTACTCAGTGCTCCAAAAACGACGTCCACAATACGCTGTGATGTCTCTACATTCCCAGCCGAAACTGCGGCAGGGAATTTTGCGTTGAGAATAGTTCCTTTTTCTGCAATTATTTCAATTATTCTCAGGGGACCCGAGTTCAAAGGCAAATCCTGAGGTGCCAGACATTGAAATACGTATAGAACCGCCGCGGTTGTAACACTTATTGGAACATTAAGGCTACCCTTTACCTGAGCTGAACTACCGGTGAAATCGACATTTGCCCTTTCTGCATCGATTCTTACAGAGGTTTTTATTTTGATATCCTTTGTTCCTACTCCGTCGTTGTCCAAATGATCCTCAAATTTATACGCACCATCGGGTATATCCCTTATAACCTTTCTCATCATTCTTTCGCTGTAATTGAGGAGTTCGCTTCCAGCCTCCTTTACCCTTGGTAATTCATATTTATCCGCGACCTCTCTTATCCTCTTAATTCCTAATTTAAGAGCGCCTACCTGTGCTCTGAAATCTCCTTCCCTCTCTTCTGGATCCCTGGATGAATAGATGATTTTCTCAAAAAGGGATCGGTTTAATCGACCTTTAACGGAGAGCTTGGATGGCGGTATGATGATACCCTCCTCATAAATTGAAGAGGAAAGAGGCATTGATCCCGGTGTGGATCCGCCAATATCAGCATGATGGGCTCGTGTGGCTATGAAGAATTCGGGTTTTCCGTCTATAAAAGCAGGTGCGATACATGTAACATCAGGTAGATGGGTTCCACCCCTGAATGGATCATTCAAAATACATATATCTCCTTCCTGTATATCTAATTCTTCCAATACCGATTTTACTGAAAAACTCATGGATCCGAGATGAACCGGAATATGGGCAGCCTGTGCTATCATCTCTCCCTTTGATTCAAAGATTGCGCATGAGAGATCCCTTCTCTCCTTAATATTAGGTGAAAAAGCTGCTCGAACAAGGATCATGCCCATCTCTTCGGCAATCGAGCTTAAAATGTTTCGGAATATCTCCAGCTCAAATGGACTTAATGGCATCTTAATTCGTATTAACTTGAAAAACGATATGAATTTTGTTCACCTGATTGATAGTAGATTCTTATCTTATAAAAACCTCAGGTTTTTGTCAAACCCTATCGATAAAAGAGATTTCAATGCTTACGTCAGTGTTGCTCTTAGTGTATCATCCTGGATAATTAGCATTTTTGGATTGAAGCAGATAGTTCCCTGCAGCTCGCTTCAGGATTTCAGCGGTCATTGCGAGCACTTCGCTAAACTCAGTGTTAACTGTGCGAAGCAGTCTCTACTTTTTCTACTGTATTGGATTGTTTCGTCCCCTTCGACCTAGCTCAGGGTTTCTCGCGATTGTAGATGTTAGATATTTCGTGGACAAAATTTTTACAATTTCATGAATAGATTTATTTTTATTAATCCTTTTCAGAATGAAAAGGACTTGTACGGCATTCCAGAAATTGCGTTAAGAAAATCAAAAACGAAGACGTAGAAATCTCCCTAAATCCCTCTTTAAAAAAGAATTTCCTCCTTTTCTAAAGGAGGATTAAGGAGGATTATAGCAAATTTTTGGGTAGCCTGGTCCTGAGCGATGTCGAAGGGTTGCTTCTTTGTATCAAGACAAAGAAGTTAGAAATAAGAGTAAGCTAAATGAAGAAAATACTTTTAAAGATTCTGGCCTCGAAATATCTGGCATTTACAGCAATGACCTGATAGACTGAGTCTTTAGGTACTTATAGGCTGCAGCTTGAATCAGGGTTATTTATTGTATAAGGGGCAAATAGCATTGGAGGTAATGAACATAGTGAAGTGTCTTGTAACAGGTGTAGCGGGTTTCATTGGATCTCATCTTGCTGAAAGGCTCCTGAGGGGAGGACATGAATTAGTTGGTATTGATTCATTTGTCGATAACTATCCAAAGCCTATCAAAGAAAATAATATAAAGGGCTTACTGGCGAGTTCTAAGTTTAAATTTATCGAAGGAAGTATAGTCAACATAAATGTTAGCGAAATAGTCGAACAGGTTGATGTGGTCTATCATCAAGCTGCGATTCCAGGAGTACGATCAAGTTGGGGAAAGAATTTCGATCAATATACCTTGAACAATATAAACGTAACTCAAATCTTGCTTGAAGCATGCAAGGATAAAAGGATTAAGAAATTTATTTATGCCTCTTCCTCATCAGTCTATGGAGATGCTATGGAGCTTCCTGTAAAAGAATCAAGTCCCAAATCGCCGATTTCGCCTTATGGGGTTACTAAGCTTGCCGGAGAGAACTTGGCATCACTTTACTTTAAGTGTTATGGAGTTCCAACCGTTTCTCTGAGATACTTTACGGTTTATGGACCAAGGCAACGACCCGATATGGCTTGTCATAGATTCATATCTGCTATTCTTCATGAAAGAAAAATAGAAATCTTTGGTAATGGGGAGCAGACAAGGGATTTTACATACATAGATGATGTGGTTGAGGCGAATCTTCACGCCTTTCTCAATGGGAAAGAAGGAGGGACTTACAATATAGGAGGCGGAAGCAGAGTTAAGCTTATCGAATCTTTAAATATTATTGAAGAGATATCAGGGAAAAAGGCGGACTCAAAATTCATAGAGGCTCAAAGAGGAGATGCAAAGCATACATTTGCGGATGTATCAAATGCGAAGAGGGATCTCGGGTATTCCCCCAGGGTTGATATTAAAGAGGGTTTAAAGAGACATTACGATTGGCTAAAGGAGAATTTGGATATTTATTTATGAGTCTTGTACCAAACTTTTTGAACTTGTAAGCTTGAAAAAAGATAGATTAATTCAACAAAATTTGGCCACAGAGCAAATAAGAAACGCTATAAATTTTCTTGATGTACTCTGTGAACTCTGTGGCTAAGAGGGGAGGTTAGAATGCCGATTGATAAAAAGTTATTGGAAATTCTTGCATGTCCGAAGTGTAAAGGTGATTTAAAGCTCAAAGAAGATGAGTCGGGGTTTATTTGCGAGCAATGTAAACTTTTGTATCCCATCAAGGATGACATTCCCATAATGCTAATTGAGGAAGCAAAAAGCCTTGAGGAGGCTAGGGGAGAAAGTAGAGACTAAATTGACCGGGGTTGCTCACCGGTCCGGCAGATGGTCACGGTGTCACGAGCAAGACTCGTGACCTACCCAAAGTAGATGGAGGCATAAAATAAAAACCGGGTAGCCCGCCAGTCCCTTCGACAAACTCAGGACAGGCTTGCTGGTGGGAGAATAATAGATGTAGCGGAGGGCTTTAGCCCTCCAAAAGTCTGTTTCTAAAAAATATAATAACCAACGAGGAAGACTCGTTGGCTCCCCCAAGCGCACCCTTCGACAAGGCTCAGCGCGAACGGCTTCTTGTGGTCTAATGGAAACCTAAAGGCTTCCTGTACAAATTGTTTAGGAATGCTATGGTATTGCAATAATCCATCAATTCAATCTGAGGGCCTCTTTTAGGGTTTTACCCATTTCTGCCGGGCTCGGGCAAACAGTAACGCCAGCGCGTTCTAAAGCTTCTTGTTTTTCTTTAGCGGTGCCAGAACTGCCTGAGATGATGGCTCCAGCATGTCCCATTCTCTTACCTTTTGGCGCCGTTGCTCCTGCAATGAATGCAACTACGGGTTTGCTAAATTTTTCTTTTATGAATTCCGCAGCTTCTTCTTCAGCGCTTCCTCCAATCTCACCGATTAGAATCACTCCATCTGTATTCTTGTCCTTTTCAAAAAGTCTTAATATATCAATAAAAGTTGATCCAATAATTGGGTCTCCACCGATTCCCACACATGTGGATTGACCTATGCCAATGTCCGTTAACTGCCAGACCGCTTCGTAAGTCAGTGTTCCGCTCCGTGATATAATTCCGACTCTACCAGGGGTATGAATGTATCCGGGCATGATTCCCACTTTAGCCTCACCCGGGGTAATAACACCAGGGCAATTAGGGCCGATTAATCTCACATTTTTCCCTTTTATGTAGTTCTTTACCTTAATCATGTCGAGGGTCGGAATGCCTTCGGTAATACATACCACGAGCTTCACGCCCGCATCGACTGCCTCTATGATAGAATCCATTGCAAAAGGTGCAGGGACAAATATTAGAGATGCATTTGCCTTTGTTTGTTCTATGGCTTCTGAGACGGTATTAAATACAGGGAAACCCTCTATTTCGGTTCCTCCCTTTCCCGGAGTAACCCCGCCGACTACCTTGGTACCATAATCACGGCATTGAGTGGCATGAAAGATACCAGCACTACCAGTTATACCTTGAACTATTACCCTTGTGTTCTTGTTGACAAGTATGCTCATACTTAGACTCCTGTTTACTTTTTATGGATTAACAGAGTTAGTAACGAAATGGTCACGAATGTTAACATGCGACATGTGTACATTCAACAGAATGGATGATAATAGTATCTACAATTTTAAAACAATCCATGAAGCGTAAGCTGCATCTACTCTATGTTTTGGACTTGTTCCCGCATTTTTTCGATTTCTGAACGAAAATCGATTATTAAATGCGAAATGGATGCATCCTTTGATTTAGCAGAGATAGTGCCTGCCTCTCGATTCATCTCCTGTAAGAGAAAATCGCACTCTCTACCGATGGAATGATTTTTCTTGATTGTTTCATTCAATTTACTTATGTGAGCTTTAAGCCTGATGATTTCTTCTGTAATATCGGTTCGTTCGGCCATTATTGCAATTTCTTGGTTAAGTCTGCTTTCATCGAGTTGTTTATCATCTAATAGCTTGCTTATCCTGCTTTTAATGTTCTCTGAAAATGTTTTTTTAAAGTTGCCTCTTTTCGTGTTAACCCGCTTCATGATTTTTTCTAACTTTTGTATTCGACTTTTCAGATCCCTCTCGATCTTCTTCCCTTCGGAAATCCGTGCCTCATCTAGATTTCGCATCGCATTACTCAGGGCAGTCTTTATCTTGTTTAAGTAGACCTTGCTCAGTGTCGGTTTTGATTCATGGGAGAAGAATTCTTTTATGAGTAAAACATGTTCAAGCCTGGTTTTATCTCTTATCAACAGTTCCTTCTTTAATTTTTCTAGCTTCCGAAATGAATCCTTGGCAAGTTCGATGTTCATCACGGGAGTTTTCCTTTTGAGTTCTTCCGATATCAATAAAATTCTCACCTTACCACGGATTACATGTTGCTTTATTATTTCGATTAAATCGGGCTCGATAGATAGAACAGATTCAGGGAGTTGCATAGTGATGTCTAAGAATCTATAATTTTCGGACTTTGCTTCTACTATCATTTTCCCCAAGTTTGTTTCTATTTCACTGTTTCCATACCCTGTCATACTCTTCATGCGAATTTTACCTCCGTTAGTTCCACCATGTACCTTTCTCTTAAATTTTTGAAGAGTCTCCGCAGCTTTTTTGTCCTATAATCAGGATACGTCCACCTTAGTGGTCTGAAATCTTTCTTCATGTACACAAGGGTTAGATCAGCATATACACCTTTACCTAAATATGGGCGATGATAATATCCTTTTCCTGTAGCAAGAATCAAGTGCTCAGGAGCGATGTAACCGGGATCTATATTTATTTGTCTCCTCTCATTTGACGAAAATGACTGTTCGAGATCGTTGGTAAAATGCTTGATTTTTACTAATTCGTCTCTTTTTATTAGCGGCTTGAAAGTGATTATAATCCTTGATAGTTCTGTGCCCATTTCATTCTCATAATATGTTGTATAGTGAAAAGGGAATTTTTCACTTACGTAATCAGCATTGCCTAATCTTTTCTCTAATCTTTTTATACATTTATCAACTCGAGCATTTTTGCTATAAATAATTCCAGTAAAAAGCTTTACTGGAACCGCTTCTTCGAGTTTGCTCACCGTAACAAGAATTATCGAGAAGAGGGATTTGTCAAGTAAATTGTGTATAGTATTAACACTTGCTTAAATATTGATTTAAGTAATAAGGAAAGCAAGATTTAAAGCTGTTGGGAATATAATCTAGGGGATTTTCTAAGAGAATTCCTTGATATTTTACCTTTTTGTAAATATTCTATTTCCCTAATTGGTGTTTGTATATCAATAATTCAATTTATAATGAAAAATTTCCTTTTTTTCATTTTTATAATTTCAGGACTATTGGCATGCTTTAGCAGTACGAAGCCTAATTCCGGTCCAAAGATTCGAAGAGCTTCACCTATTCATACGGTCAGTGGATACCTGGATGCTTTGAAAGGTAAAAATTTTAATAAGGCCTATTCTTACATAACGATCTTATATGCGGGAAACCTTGATGAGGAGAGCTATGTGTTAAATATGAAAAAGACATTGGTTGATGAGTCGAATTGGAATTTGTTGAATTATAAGATAGAAAGCGTTCAGATATTTGGCGAACAAGCCTATGTTGTCGCGGAATTAGATGTAAATTATCAGCTCCCTAAAAATGAGGAACAGGTAAAGAAAACAATAGAAGTTCAATATGTGCTTTCTTATATAGACAATAAATGGAAAATTAATTCTGATGGTTTAGTTGGTAAAGATACGGGGACACCGAATGTCAACAATTCACTTTAGATTTCAGAAATGATCAAGGTTTTGGTAACGGGTGCTGCAGGGAGGATGGGTAGACAAATAGTTTCATTGTTGCTTCAAGAAGATGATATTGAAGTCGTGGGTGCCACGGAAGTGGAGGGTCATCCTTCCATTGGTAAAGATGTTGGGAAAATCATAGGGATGGGGAAAATCGATGTCCTTGTCTCGGATAATCTTGATAAAGCGGCTTCCGAGGCTGATGTGGTAGTGGATTTTACTAATCCCCGAGCTACTCTTGATGCTGCAAGTTATGCCTCATTGAAGGGAAAGCCAATGGTTATAGGGACTACAGGTTTTAGTTCTGACGAGAAAGTAAGGCTCGAGGAACTTGCTGGGAAGTTCCCCTGCGTAGTTTCCCCCAACATGAGCATTGGAGTGAACGTAATGTTTGAAATCACAAAGAAGCTGGCTGAGTTATTGGGCAATGAATTCGATGTCGAGATTATAGAAGCTCATCACAGGCAGAAAAAGGATTCCCCGAGCGGTACAGCGATTAGACTGGGAGAAATTGTTGCAGAGGCTACGGGTAGGGATTTTAGTGATGTGGCTAGATTTGAAAGACATGGCCATGTTGGGGAAAGGGGACTGAATGAAATCGGGATCCAGGCTATACGCGGAGGAGACATAATTGGTGAACATTGTGTTTTATTCTGTGGCAATGGAGAAAGGGTTGAACTAACTCACAGAGCAACTAATCGTGATAATTTTGCAAGGGGTGCTATCCGAGCCTTGAGATGGATAATAGGAAAACCTCCCGGAATTTACACAATGAGAGATGTATTGGGGATATAATACAGGGGAGAGTGTGAGCGGGTTTTAAATGATTCCTTTCACATAACTTATTCGAACTTCCATTCTATTCAAATGTTCAGATTTGAAATCCATAATAAGGACAGATGCACCGAAGCCAGGAATGGTATGTTTTATACTAATCACGGAACTGTGGCAACGCCAGCATTTATGCCGGTGGCAACTCACGGAGCTGTAAAAGCTATGACATCCAATGAGATTGAGTCTATTGGATTTGATATATTGGTTGTAAACGCTTACCACATATATTTAAGACCAGGACACTCCATGATCAAAAAAATAGGAGGAATGCATGAATTCATGTCCTGGAAACATCCAATTTTAACAGATAGCGGCGGTTTTCAGGCGTTGAGTCTCTCAAAGGTCAGAAAGATTACAGATGATGGAATAATTTTTCAATCACATATAGATGGGAGCAAACATTTTTTAACACCCGCAAAATCAATAGAGATTCAAGAGGCGCTGAATGCGGATATAATGATGTGCCTTGATGAATGTCCTCCATACGATTCCAATTACGAATATATCCGCAATTCAGTTAAGTTGACAACAAGTTGGGCTAGGATGTGTAAAGAGGCAAGTAATGACCGTGATGACGCACTTTTTGGAATAGTCCAGGGTGGTGTTTTTCCTGAGCTTAGGCAGAGATCGGCGGCTGATCTCCTCGAAATTGATTTTGACGGTTATGCAATCGGAGGGTTAGGTATAGGTGAATCAACGCATAAGACGTTTGAAATGGCTGAAATATCTGTTACAAACATACCGTTTGAGAAACCAAGGTATCTCATGGGATTAGGGTCACCAGAGGATATGGTTGAAGCGGTTTCTATGGGTATTGATTTGTTTGATTGCGTTGTGCCTACAAGAAACGCTAGGAATGGTACTGTCTTTACAAATCAGGGAAAACTGGTTATAAAGAATTCCCGATACGTGGAAGACGAATCCCCAATTGATGAAGAATGTGATTGTTACACTTGCAAAACATTTTCAAGAGCCTATCTAAGGCATTTATATATGACCGGAGAGATACTAGCGATGAGACTCCTCACTTTTCATAATCTTTATTATTATTCCACTTTGATGCAAGAGATCAGGGGATCATTAATCAAAGGTGAATTCCATAGTTTTAAATCTAAATTTAAATGTAGGGGGGATCAAGTAGATTGATAAATTTTATCCTGATTACATCGATAGTCGTTTTTCTTCTTGGGTGTCCAATGCAGCCAGGTACTGAGGGGGGCAGTGGTTCTCAAATCACGGCGTTTCTCCCCTTCATTCTCATATTCGTAATTTTTTATTTCTTGATTCTTAGACCTCAGCAGAAGCAGGGTAAACAAAGACAGGAGCTGCTTAAGAGTATAAAGAGGGGGGATGACGTTATTACGTCCGGTGGACTGTATGGCAAGGTGTTGAATATAGTTGATGATGTAATAACACTTGAGATAGCAAAGGGTGTAAGTGTTCGTGTTTCGAGGGCTGGAATCTCAGGGTTAGCAGGAACTAACGGTGGAGATGGAAAGACAAAAGAGGAGAAATCTCAATAATGAATAGGGTATCAAGAACGTGGATAGCCATAATCTTAATGATAACAGCGCTTTCAATAATACTTTTAACACCAACGTTCTTGGGTGATAATCTTCCGAGTTGGTGGGGGAAGGTATTCCCAGATAAAGGTATCAGGCTTGGGCTTGATCTGAAGGGAGGAGTTTTCTTGCTCCTAGGTGTTAGAGCAGATGAAGCTGTTGAGCACGAACTCACTAACATGAAGGATCTGATAAGTGAAGCCTTGAATAAAGATAAGATTCTTGTAAAGGGTTATGATAAAAACGATAAAACCCTCGTAATAGATTTTTTCACAAAAGGTGATCTTGATAGGGCGAAAAAAATAGAGGATGACTATAAAGATATAGCAAACGTGGATGAAGATGGTTTATCACTGAAACTCACACTCAGAGATGGTTATATTACAGAGTTGCAGAGGAGGGCAATAGATCAAGTTAGGGAGGTCATTGAAAATCGAGTTACAGAGTTTGGCCTGGTTGAACCATCTATACAACGGGCTGGCACCGACAGAATCATTATTCAAGTACCTGGTGCATCTGCGTCTGATAGGGAACGGATAATCAATATCATTAAGCGAGAAGCTGTGTTGGAGTTTAAGATAGTTGAGGATGCCGGTCCTTCAAAGGAAACGTTGCTGGCTAAGTATGAAGTATCGACACCTGAGGGGTTAATTGAGAGGGAGCTTAAGCTACATTCGGGCGAGACGGGAAATGAAAACGAGAAATTCTTTGTCACCGAAAATGAGGCTCAGGTCACTGGACAATATCTTGCAGATGCAAGGTTGACATTTGATGAGTTTGGCAGACCAGCGGTAGGATTCAATTTTAGGGGAGAGGGTGCGAGTAAGTTTGGGATCCTAACTGAAAAAAATAAAAATCGAAGACTTGCTATTGTACTTGATGGTGTTGTTAAATCAGCTCCCGTGATAGAGGAAAGAATTACATCTCAAGGAATAATCAGGGGGAGTTTTACGCTCGATGAAGCAAAGGATCTGGCGCTGGTTCTTCGTTCGGGAGCACTTCCTGTTCCTGTAAATGTGGAGCAGGAGCGCACGGTTGGACCTTCACTTGGTAGAGATTCAATCGATAAAGGGACACTTTCCATGATCGTTGGTGCGGCCCTAGTTGTAATATTCATGGTTGTCATTTACAAGTTTCAGGGTGTAATCGCAAATATTTCACTTGCGCTTAATATGCTCTTTATCATGGGATTTCTCTCGGCATTTGGGGTTACATTAACGCTGCCGGGTATAGCTGGGCTTGTCCTCACCCTGGGAATGGCGGTGGACGGGAATATAATTATTTTTGAACGGATGAAAGAGGAGATTAGAGTTGGGAAATCTCCTCTAGCTGCAATAGATGCTGGATACAGCAGGTCTCTATGGACTTTGTTGGATGCTAATATTACCACTCTTCTTACCAGCCTTATTCTATTCTGGTTCGGGACAGGTCCGATTAAGGGTTTTGCTGCTACCCTGTCGATAGGAATTGTATCTACCGTATTCAGTAATGTTATTGTTGCTCGAATGATAACTAATTTTTTCTATGCCGAGAAGAGGGCTGCCTCTTTGAGCATTTAGATAAACATCGGAGGTTCACATCGTTTGGAGATACTATCTGATACACATGTAGATTTTGTTGTGAAGATGAAAAAGGGGCTAGTCGTCTCCCTGTGTTTAATCATAATATCACTCTTATCACTCATATATCATAAGGGGCCGAATTGGGGTGTTGAATTTATTGGCGGAACAGAGCTACAAATTAAGTTTCCGAAAAAAATTCATTCTGATGGGCTAAAGTCCACCTTAAAGGATGCCGGATATCCAGCTGAATCTATTCAGGGCGTGGGGCTATCTGGAGATAATGAGTACTTAATTAGGTTTTTACCCGATGTTGTCGATTTCCAAAAAATTCAGGAATTTCAAACCAAGCTCAGTGATATGTCCAAAAATCTTCCCATCTTTGATGGAGCGTCGGTACTTAGATTAGATTTTATAGGTCCTAAGGTCGGAAAGGAGCTAATAGAGAAGGCAATATTCTCAATTTTATTGGGCTGTGTTGGCATACTTATTTATTTGATTTTTAGGTTTGAATTCGCGTTTGCTTTGGGAGCCGTAATCGCGCTTATACATGACACTGTGATCACTTTGGGAGCAGTTTCTATCACAGAGAAAGAGTTTACACTTACTATAGTAGCTGCACTCCTTACTATTATTGGATATTCTGTAAATGATACAATTATTATTTTTGACAGGATAAGGGAGAACTTAAAGAGAACTAAGGAAAAGAGTTTTATTAACATCGCAAATGAAAGCCTTAACCAAACTCTTTCTAGAACGATATTAACTGGGGTAACGGTTTTTCTCGTATTAGTTCCACTGTATTTCCTCGGGGGATCTGTAATCCATGACTTTGCATTTACGTTGATTGTCGGTGTCGTAGTTGGAACATACTCTTCCATATTTATGGCCAGCGCGTTCGTCATATTCTGGCGGTATAGGAAGGGTACACTTACCTAATGGCGTCCTAATTCGTTAGATATCTCTTCGATCGAAGGCACCCTACCCACGCCGACTGGTTTACCATTTGCTATTACAAGGGGCACGGCATATAGGAACAGAATAGTTCGAATGGCGGGGGAAAAGGACGGGTTGTATTTTAAAACATCTGCTAACACCCTTGGCATCAAGAAAAAATATGCTTTAGGTTCGATCTGAATAATCTCAACCTCATCCTCTCCATATCTCTCCCTTATTTCTCTATGAAGCCTTCCGCATTCTTCTGCTGTTTTCCGAATGCTTTCATAGGACCGGTCTTTTGCCCCAAACGCAGACATCCCACCTGAACAACATATACAGCCCACAAAAACATCACTTTCTCTAACGATTATCACAGATGATTTTCTAATTTGATACCACCTCCTCAGTTGAAACGCGAACCACTTTTTTCCCGAGAAACAATGCTTTATACCAGCTTCTAAACGAGTCTAGAAGAATTATAATTGCACAAATCATTATAGTTGATGTAAGTATTGAATTCACATATCCCTGAATAGCGAAACCCTCCTGTTTGGATAGTGGAAGAAAATTATCTTTAATGCTCATCCATCCTGCAGTAAGCGTAGTTGCCATTACAAAAGCCATTGGAGCCATCGTAACCCATGCGTATCTCACTTTTCCTAGATTGATAATAAATGTTGTACCAACACAAAGCGCAATACCTGCGAGAAGTTGATTAGCGGTCCCGAACATTGGCCAGAGAGTGCTAATAGTTCCTGTGAAGACGAAATATCCCCATGCGCAGGAAATAAGGAGGCTGGAGATTATGGTCGATGGAAGGTGATTAACCCTTTCAAAGGGCTTATAGAATTTCCCACCAAACTCCTGGATCATAAACCTTGCAACCCTCGTACCGGTATCGATTGTAGTAAGTATGAATAGAGCCTCAAACATAATAGCAAAGTGATACCAGTAATCCATTAGATGCTTCATTCCGGGGATTGATGTAAAAATCTGTGCCATACCCAGAGCTAGAGACACTGCTCCCCCCGTTCTACCAGCCAAGCTTTCTCCGACTTGATTTGATAGCTGATTTAGATTTACAACACTAAGTCCCAGTTTTTCAAACACCCCCGGTGGAACGTTAATGGCGAAATAGTCACCGGGGAAAAGTGCGCTTGCGGCAATCAGGGCAAGAATTGCTATAAATCCCTCGATCAACATTGAGCCGAATGCTATAACTTTGATGTCAGATTCTTTTGATACCATCTTTGGAGATGTTCCTGATGCCACAAGAGCGTGAAAGCCAGATATCGCACCACAGGCGATTGTAATGAAGGCAAATGGGAATAGGGTTCCTGGAATTATGGGACCACCACCATGAATATAGCCGGTTAGTAGAGGCATCTTTAACTCTGGTTGAACTATGATAATACCTACTGCAAGGAATAGGATCGTTCCAATCTTCATAAATGAACTAAGATAATCCCTGGGACAAAGTAGCATCCAAACGGGGAGCACGGAAGCTATAAATCCGTATATGAGTAAAAAAAGGGTTATCTTCGGCTTGGAAAAAGTGAAATAGGTTGCAAGAGAGGAGGTCGCTATGTCTTTTCCAAATACGACTGCGAGGATGAGGAATAAAACCCCTGTTATAGTTCCTTCCGCGATTCTTCCCTTCCTGAATCTGTACATGTAAAGTCCCATGAAAAGGGCGATAGGTATAGTACATCCTATTGTGAATACGCCCCATGAGCTTTCAGCAAGGGCATTGACAACTGCAAGGCCTAAGCCTGCAAGAGCAATCACCAAAATGAAAAGAACTGCGATTGAGGCTATGATTCCAGAGAGTGGACTTATTTGAATCCTAGCAATCTCTGCCAGTGATTTTCCTCCATGCCTTACAGAGGCAAAGAATATAATAAAATCGTGAACCGCTCCGGCAAGTACAACACCGATCAATATCCAAAGATAACCAGGAAGGACTCCGAACTGTGCGGCTAGTACCGGACCAATTAATGGTCCTGCGCCAGTTATAGCCGCAAAGTGGTGGCCGAACAGAACCCATCTGTTTGTTGGATAGTAATTCTGGCCATCGTACATTGTATGCGCGGGGGTTTTTCTCGAGTCATCGAGTGCAGCAACCTTTGCGGCGATAAATCCATGATAGTATCTGTAGAAAATAACCATTATACATATTGCGCCAACAACGAGAGGCATAGCATTTATGGTCACAGAGGTTAATTCTCCTTAAGAGTAATCTTTATAAATATACCACTAAGTAATTTAATCTTTACATAATTTTCAGGATATAGAAATTCTTCATATTTTTCCTATTTGTAAATAAGTGAAGCAGTATTAAACCCAGAATATATTATATAAAAATATTGAGACTAGCTAAATTTTTGAACTCACCACCACTCTTAGTAATTGTTTTAATTATAATCTTTCATTATATTGTTACGCTCATATAAAATGTATTTTTTATTATGAATAGTTGACTGACACTTCTTAAGATCAGGGAAGTAATAAATTTATGTCTAAGGGAATTTTTGTCAAGAAATCTATCGGTGAGCTAGTAAATGGAATAGATGACGGAGCGCATAGTTTGAAGCGTGCTCTGGGTCCTTGGAATTTAGTTAGTCTCGGTCTTGGAGCTATCATAGGCGCCGGTATTTTCGTGTTGACAGGCCAGGCGGCAGCCCAGTATGCAGGTCCCGCAATTACGCTTTCCTTTGTGCTTTCAGGATTTGGATGTGTGTTCGCGGGTCTCTGCTATGCAGAGATGGCTTCGATGATCCCAGTTGCTGGCAGCGCCTATACCTATGCCTATGCAACTCTGGGTGAGTTCATTGCTTGGATCATCGGATGGGACCTTATTCTGGAATATCTGTTCGGTGCATCCACTGTGGCTGTAGGTTGGTCTGGATATGTCGGGAGTTTTTTAAGAGACTTTGGCGTCTTGATCCCTGAACAACTTTCAAAATCCCCCTTTGCTTATGATCCACATTTGGGTTGGATTTCCACTGGTGCATTCATAAATCTACCAGCTGTATTCATAATCGCTGTAGTTACGATTCTCTTAGTGATCGGTATTAGGGAATCCGCTGCATCAAACAATTTGGCTGTATTAATTAAGATCTTTGTTTTGCTTCTTTTCATCGGTGCGGGTCTTTTTTTCATTAATGGTGAGAACTGGAAACCCTTCATACCGCCAAATGTGGGAACTTTTGGTCACTTTGGTTGGAGTGGTATTTTAAGGGGCGCCGGGGTTATATTTTTTGCCTATATCGGATTTGATGCCGTTTCAACTGCGGCGCAGGAGACTCATAACCCACAGCGTAATATGCCTATTGGGATCCTGGGATCCTTGGGGATTTCAACAATTTTGTATATCGTTGTGGCGTTGGTGTTAACGGGTGTTGTGAAATTCGACAAGTTGCTCGTGCCTGACCCTATTGCAGTTGCTGTAGATTCTATTGGTTCACAGCTTTTCTGGTTGAGACCCTTTATTAAAATCGGGGCGATTGCTGGGCTTAGTTCAGTGATTCTTGTCTTGCTCATGGGACAGCCTCGAATATTTTATTCTATGGCTAGAGATGGTTTAATCCCGAAGGTTTTCGCTAGCGTACATCCCAAATTTAGGACTCCTTATGTTACGACTATTACTACGGGAATTGTTGCCGCATTCTTTGCAGGTCTATTCCCCATAGGTGTGTTAGGTGAACTAGTATCCATCGGAACATTGCTTGCGTTCGCTATTGTAAGCGTTGGTGTTTTGGTTCTTCGTTACACCAATCCGGAATTGCCTCGTCCCTTTAAGACTCCTCTGGTGCCTATCGTCCCAATATTGGGCGCTTTAGTAAGCTTATTGCAGATGTTTTCACTGCCATCTAATACCTGGATACGTCTAATTGTATGGATGGTTTTAGGGCTGATTATTTACTTCTTTTATGGTACCAGACACAGTTTAGTTAAAAGAAAATAAAAAAATGCTAATTCAAAAATTCCTATTGCTGGATTAAGTAGCATATTAATCCAGTAACCTTTAATTAATTTTGATATATTTCAGGTTGTGCTAATATTACTAGTCTTTTAAGGAAATGGATTATGTAGTCTTTTTTCTTTTTATAATTGTGGCATTTGCTGGGCTTTTTTCGATTGTTTTGGGTTTTCCGGGAAATTTCATTATCTTCGCAGGTTCGTTATTTTATGGATGGTATTGCGATTTCAAGGGAATTACATTAGAAGTTCTCTTGTTACTTCTTATATTAGCGATCTCGGCGGAGGTTTTGGAGTTTATCATAGGGATAGCCGGTTCAAGAAAACATAGGTCCAGTAATAGGGCGATAATTGGTTCAATTATGGGTGGAATAATAGGTGCTATATTTGGTGCACCTATTTTATTTGGAGCAGGAGCGATATTAGGCGCATTTATAGGAGCATTCATCGGTGCATTTATCGTTGAATTAGTGAGCAGTAAGGGATTCGATCAGGCCGTGCAATCTGGTTGGGGAGCATTTCTAGGACGAGTGGGTGGAACGATCACAAAAGGGATAATCGGAATCACGATGATTTCAATAGCGGTTTTCTCAGTGATTGGAGATTAAAAGACGAATTTAGATGTCAGAAGTCAGGATCCGGGAGAAAAAATAAACGAATGGACTGTGGAACCAATTTCTGGCTGCGTACTTCTGGATGCCCACTTTATAAGGTGTAAAGCGTGAGAGAAAAATTAGAAGAAATAAAACAACAAGCGGAAAAGGACCTTGAAACGGTAAGTGATGAAGTAAATCTTCAGAATTTAAAAGCCAAATATCTTGGTAGATCAGGGACTATTACAGAGCTTCTGAAGGGGTTGCGAACTGTTCCGCAATCCGACAGGCCTGAAATGGGTAAGCTTTTAAACGAGCTGAAGCTAGATATAGAGAATGGATTTGAGAAAAAGCTAAGATCGATAAAGGAAGACAAATGGAATAAGGCTCTCTTCAAGGAACGATTGGATGCGACACTACCAGGTAGAGGATTTCATATAGGTGCTAAGCATCCAGTAACACAGGTAATGGAGGAGATCATTGGCATCTTTGAAAGAATGGGGTTTCAGGTCGAGGAGGGTCCTGAAGTCGAATTAGATTATTATAATTTTGAAGCACTGAATATACCCCGCGATCATCCAGCGCGGGATATGCAGGATACATTTTACATCTCCGAAGGAATAGTACTGCGGACCCATACCTCACCTGTACAGATAAGGGTGATGGAAAGGCAAAAACCTCCTGTGAAGATAATTGCACCGGGAAAGGTTTATAGATGCGATAGCGATGTATCGCATACTCCGATGTTTCATCAGGTAGAAGGACTTCTGGTTGATGAACAGGTGACGTTTGGAGATTTAAAGGGAGTTCTGACCGAATTTGCAAGAATTGTGTTCGGTGAAGATCTAAACGTCAGGTTCAGACCAAGCTTTTTCCCTTTTACTGAACCTAGTGCTGAATTGGATATAGAATGTGTAATTTGTGGGGGTAAGGGATGCAGGGTATGTAAGGATACTGGCTGGCTTGAAATTCTAGGTTGTGGTATGGTTGATCCTGAGGTTTTTAAGAGTGTAAATTATGACCCTAGTAAATGTAGCGGTTTTGCATTTGGTCTCGGAATAGAAAGGATCGCAATGCTAAAGTTTGGAATAAACGATATAAGGTTGTTTTTTGAGAATGATATCAGGTTTCTCAGGCAATTTACTTGATATCGTATTATAAATGCTTTAGTTATCTGTAGCACAATGATTAAAGCTAGGACCTTCTGACGGGCAAGAAAAATGGGTGCTGGATGAGAGATAAAGGAATCGTTGTGTTATAGAGCATATGTTCATTCGATTTAATGCTTAATAGAAATATAGATTGTTCAGGATAAAGTCGTAATATGAAAAAGGTTTATAGCTCGACGGATACAATGTTCCTCGGTCACTTACGTAATATCCTTGAGAATGAAGGAATTCCGTGTGAAATTCTTAGGGATCATCTCTTAGGGACGATTGGCGGGCTTCCCCCAGTGGAGTGCTGGGCGGAGCTTTGGGTTATTGAGGACTATCAATTTGAAAAAGCTCAATATATAGTCGAAAAATGCATGGAGAAACCACGCGAGAGTACTAAGGATGTTTGGGCATGCAAAAGGTGTGGGGAGGAGATTGAGGCGCAATTTATGGAATGCTGGAAATGCGGGGTCGGTAACTACGATTAGAATCAGCCAAACATGCATAACAATCTTCGTTTTTGGCATTTAATTTAAGTCGTAATGTAGCATGTTAAGAGTCATCTGTTGGGTCTATGCACGATTGCTTTTCTATCCAACGCTTATCTTAAATGTACTTCTGTGTAAGGTCCTTGGGCTCAGAAATTGGTATGATCGGATTGACGAATATGTAATTCTTGGTGCGCTTCCATGTAAAGACGATGTGCCCAGGCTCAAGAGGATGGGGGTTAGGGCGGTCCTGAACGTTTGCGAGGAGTATTCAGGCCCTGAAGAGGCATATGCAGCGACGGGCATAGAACAGCTGAGATTACCGACGATTGATTATACTTCTCCTTGCTTGTCAGCGGTTCGTCAGGGAGTTTGTTTTATTGAAAAGTGTGTTTCAAGGGGTGATCTAGTATATGTTCACTGTAAGGCTGGACGCGGTAGGAGCGCAACAATAATATTGTGCTGGTTGATTAAGGCCAAGAAAATTAAACCACATGAAGCAATGGATTTTCTATTGGAAAGGCGTCCACACGTGAATAAAAAACTCGATAAAAGAAAGGTTGTCGGGGAATTTATTGCAACAGAGTTGTGACAATAAAATCAAATCTAAATAATTAATCACATCTTTAATATTGTAATCGAGATTAATCCGCGATTTAATCGGGATTGGAAAGTCCCTCTATCGATTTTATTTAATATCATCACCGATGACTATAATTTTATGTTTTGTTGCGGAGGACTTTAGTCCTCCATTGTTGAAAGTAGGATTGCGTACTCTTTTTTGTTATTATTGATAAATGTAGGAACTGATGCTCTCATCAGTCCGAATATTATTTTAATGCCCGTTTGGGAAACGGGCGCTACGGTTATAATAAACTATGTACATATGTGTGGATATTACCATTTGTAATTTTAGAAATATGCATCTTAACAGTTGGGACATTTAAAGGGGAAATTGAGTAACATCTTTAACTATGGTAGTATGCCTCTATTTTTATTGCCTAATATCTTTCGAAAGAATAAAGAGAGGAGCCTCATATGGGAGTCAAGCCCGATCACTGGATCAGAAAAATGGCCCTAGAGCACAGGATGATTGAACCATTTATCGAGGCACAGGTGTCAAAGGGTGTCATATCTTATGGCTTGTCAGCCTATGGTTATGACATCAGGGTTAGTGATGAATTCAAGGTTTTTACGAATGTTTATAACTCGGTTGTTGATCCAAAGGGTTTTGATGAAAAGTCATTCGTATCTATAAAATCAGATGTATGCATGATCCCTCCAAATTCTTTTGCATTGGCGCGGACGGTCGAATATTTCAGGATACCCAGAAGCACGATAACTATTTGTTTGGGAAAGTCCACATATGCACGTTGCGGGATTATTGTGAACGTCACACCATTTGAGCCCGAATGGGAGGGATTTGTAACATTGGAGATATCAAATACGACTCCGCTTCCCGCAAAAATCTATGCAAATGAAGGGATAGCTCAGGTCCTGTTCTTTGAGGCTGATGAGGTATGTGAAGTTTCCTATGCGGATAAAAAGGGTAAATATCAAAAGCAAATAGGCATAACCCCCCCAAAGCTATAGTGCCATTTAGTTACAAGTTTTTTTTCGATGAGTTTTGTTTTGTATATCAATTATTTGAATTAGAATTCACTTCTATTTTTATCATTAAACTCCCTTATTTTATGTACTTATATAACCCTTCATGGTATACTTAATAAGGTTTTGTCCTACTTATGGAGTTTGCCTGATTGGAAGTTAAAAAAGAATCCCAAGACAAGATATATATAGAGGAAGATAACTCTTATACTGCAGAGTCAATAAAGGTACTTCCCGGCCTACAGGCTGTTAGAAAACGCCCGGATATGTACATAGGTGATACCAGCACGAGAGGGTTCCATCATCTCGTATTTGAGGTTCTTGATAACAGCGTTGACGAGGCACTCGCAGGTTACTGCGATGAAATCAATGTTACAATCCATGTCGATGGGAGTATTACAGTTGAGGACAACGGAAGGGGAATCCCTGTCGATATACATGCGGAAACCGGAAAGGCGGCAGCTGAAGTGGTAATGACCAGGCTGCATGCGGGTGGGAAATTTGAGGGAAAGGTTTACCGGATCGCTGGTGGTCTCCACGGCGTAGGAGTCACAGTAGTGAATGCCCTATCCGAGTATTTGATTCTTGAAATAAGAAGAGATGGTCATGTCTGGTATCAAAAATATGAGCGTGGAGAATCTCAAGGGGATCTTAAAGAATCAGGAAAGACCAGCAGAAGTGGTACAAAGATAAGGTTCAAGCCAGATCCTCAGATTTTTGAGATTAGCGAATTTAATTATGATACACTTGGCCATAGAATAAGAGAGCTAGCGTTTTTAAACAGTGGCTTAAGGATTAAGTTGATCGATGAGCGCGATGGTAGGGAGCAAGAGTTTTACTATGAGGGTGGTATCCGTGCATTTGTAGAAGAGCTAAACAGGAATAAGAAGACACTTCACCCCGATCCTATATACGTTTCTGGAGAAAAGGATGACACTATAGTGGAGGTGGCACTCCACTACAACGATGGCTACACCGAAACTGTCTTATGTTATGCAAACAACATCAACAATATCGAGGGAGGCACCCATTTAACGGGATTTAGAGGAGCTCTCACGAGGACCATAAATAAATACGCTGAAGACAAAGGACTTCTTAAGAACGCAAAGGTTTCACTCAGTGGTGAAGATACGAGGGAGGGATTGATAGCGGTTATAAGCGTGAAGCTCCGTGACCCTAAATTCGAGGGACAGACAAAGACAAAGCTTGGAAATACAGACGTTAAAGGCATTGTAGAAACGCTGCTTAACGACAAACTGGGGTCCTTTTTTGAAGAAAATCCTTCTGTCGCAAGGAAAATCATTGAAAAGACAGTAGACGCTGCGAGGGCAAGAGAAGCGGCCAGGAAAGCTCGGGAGCTTACAAGGAGGAAAAGCGCTTTGGAGTCTGGTTCACTTCCGGGAAAGCTTGCCGACTGTCAGGAGCGTGACCCTCAGCTTTGCGAATTATTCATAGTTGAGGGAGAGTCTGCCGGTGGTTCTGCCAAGCAGGCTAGGGCGAGATATAATCAGGCTGTCCTTCCGCTCCGTGGAAAGATATTGAATGTTGAAAAGGCAAGATTCGACAAGATGCTCAGCAATGAGGAAATAAGAACCATGATTACTGTCCTGGGAACAGGTATAGGAAGTGAGGACTTTGATATATCTAAGTTGCGCTATCACAAGATCATACTCATGAGTGATGCGGATGTTGATGGTTCGCATATCACAACACTTATACTCACCTTTTTCTACAGACAGGTTCCGGAGATTATAGAAAAGGGGTATCTCTTCGTTGCGCAACCTCCACTTTATCGAGTAAAACATGGAAAAGAAGAGAGATACCTTACCGACGATATTGAATTTGAAGATTACTTGCTTCAGATTGGAACAGAGGGTGTGTCGCTAAGGGTCGATGAGAACGGTCATGTCAAGGAGATAAAGGGTAACCGTCTACTTGAAATAATAAAGAAATCCATTTCTTATGGAAAAATTCTTGAGAGGCTTGGTAAGTGGGGAAGGGATAGAAGAATTGTTGACGCATTCTCCCGTAGAAAGGGATTTAGAAAGACAAATTTGAAGGTCGGTAATGAGTCTGAACTCGATCTTCATTTGAAGGATATAAAGGAATGGATTGAAAAGCGTTATCCGGAGATTCATTCACTCGATTGGGAACTATCAGAAGATGAAGAGCATAATGCGTCAAGGATTATTTATAGTTTCAAAGACAACGGCAGAAGAGGAAAAACTGTAATTGATTTTGACTTTGTAAACTCTCCAGACTTTAATGAACTTAAAAATATTGCTGATGGTATACACCAACTTGGTAACCCGCCCTTTACAATACTCCAAGATGAAAAAGAAACCAAGGTCGAAAACCTGAGGGAACTTACCGACTATATCCTCTCTTTGGGTAAGAAGGGGATGTTCATACAAAGATACAAAGGTCTTGGAGAAATGAATCCGGAGCAGCTCTGGGAAACGACCATGAATCCTGAAACGCGCATCCTGAAGAAGGTTAATATAGAAGACACATTTCAGGCCGATCAGATTTTTACAATTTTGATGGGCGATCAGGTAGAACCTAGAAAGGAATTCATCGAGAAGAATGCCCTGAACGTCACCAATCTGGATATTTAATTTCTAATCAATAATCCATTACATGTCATCACGAGTTTAACGAAGCGATCTTCACTTCTGTTGGGAATTGCTGTGTTGATGATCCCGAATCGATCCTGACCTCCATTGGGGCCCTGTATCGTAAAATTTCTTTTCATATATAGAGTAGAGACATGCCATGGCATGTCTCTACAAATATTCTGCGATGCCCGATCGAAAGATTCAAGAACAAGATTTTGATAGGATATCCAAAATATTCATTTTATTTGGAAAAGCTTTTTAAATTTGCGCGGTACTCGGGTTACCTTTCTTTTCTTGTAATCGAAAAACACCATGCCGGTTTTGACCCTGGCAATCTCTCTTTTTGTCTTCTTCTCTGTAATTTTGTAGACTAAATCGAAACCGTATTTATTAAATACACCTATCGCTATTTCAATTTTCATAACTTCTCCCCAGAATGCTTCTGACTTATATACTATTATGGCGTCGGAAATAATGAGGCCGGCGCCATAAACATCCATTTCCGTAAATCCGTGCTTGGCTAGAAACCTTACCCTTGCTTCATGGGTTAAAGTGAGGACGGAATCATGACCAAGATGCCCGCCATAGTTTATATCACTTACGCGTAACGGAATTTCCGTGGAAAAGACAAACTTCTTCGGTAGATCCAATTGAACCCTTGGCATGTTTTTACTTTAATTTGTTAGTCGCGGATTATCATACATGAATTATCCTGATTTAAAATGTAAATGAATCATTATTTGTTTTATTGTTAAAAAAAGGGTTTTTTTATTTTATATTTGATACTAAAATAATTAATATTTATAAGGAGGGTTAATTATGAATAAGGAAGGAAAGAGCCTCTCCTCCCTGAAGGCTTTTTTCGGAAAACTTGTAAGAATTAGTTTCTTCGATCTCGGAATTGAAAATGAAGCAAACATCGCTTCATATTTAACCGATTTACTTTCAGATTTTGCGAGAACAGAGAGGCTGTATAAATTTAGGGATTCTGAGGGAAGAAAAATTCAAACTGTAGTGGAGATGCTAATTAAAGATCAAAGTGAATCACAGGAAAGACCTGAATGGGAAAGGGAAATCAGAAAACACATTGGAGATTTTACCCTTTTTATATCAGGCATCTTCAGAGATTATGTGACTAATGGCTCCTATCTTAACTATTACATGAATGAGGGTGCCAAATCCTATCATTTTGTCTCAAGATTTGACCTTGAGAAGGGTCGAGGCAATCCGATTGTATTCAGCAAACTTTCAAGGAATTTTGAATTTTACTCTGGTGCCCTAGACTACATGCGGAGGGTATACTTTAAGTCGGGAAAAACGAGCGATCCATTCTCGACCTTCGCAACTCAAATTTCTAATATCAAGCATTAAGGTCCCATGTAAATAATTCTGGATGATTTTATTTGATCGTACTTGTAAATGGCTGAGTAATACATTAGCCCTTGTCCCTAAAATAGGGGAGAATCTCTTTTGACAAAGTTTTAAGCGAAGCTTTTCGGTCCGGACTGAAGTCTCTGAAAATAAAGTGTGTCACGCCTACTTCTGTATACTTTTCGATTTTTTTGATTGCATCCATCTTCGAGCCAGATATAACAAAATCCTCGACTATATTCCTGGAGTAATATTTCGCTCCCATTTCCCTAAATCTTCTAATCATTTCCGTATCATTGGGCATTATCTTTGTGTACTGCAGATCCTTATATTCGTCGGAGATTTCGATATCATATCCCGCCTCCTTAAGCAACTCAGGCCAGATAAGGGCATGCTTTACAGGTTCTAAGGTTTTATAGGCTTTATCTTTATCATCGGCAATTGACAGGAATATATATATGCAATTGTCAAGCGCTCCTATCGTTTTATCCCTTAATTTCATGCCTTCCTTTACCTTATTTAGCTTGACTGAAAAAAGATTTGGCGGCATGGCGTTTGTAACCCACCCGTCACCGTATTCACCCGCTAACTTAAGTGCCCTGGGTGCAGTAGCAGCGACGTATATTGGAATTCTCCTATCCTTAAATGGCCTTATTCGTAATTCAGCTTTGGATAGTTTGTAAATTTCACCATCAAAATCCACTGGCTCTCCCTTCCATAGGGAACGCATTATCTCTATTGATTCCTTTACACGAGTTAGGGGTTTGTTCCACTTAATACCATATGGATCAAGATTCATCTTTTCTCCATATCCTACACAGACAAATATTCTCCCTCCTGAAATGTGATCCACCGTAGCAAGGCGATGCGCAAATATAGCCGGATGAATCCTGTGGGCGTCACCGATCGTACCCATAATTATCCTTTTTGTTTTCATACTTGCGGCTGTAATAACAGACCATACCTCTGGAGTTAATGTCTTTGCCATGAAAACAACATGATCCGGGAACCAGATGGTGTCAAAATCCGCTTTTTCAATGTTATTCGTTATTTTAATTAGATTTTCGACCGACTCCCCAGGCACAGGGCTTGCGATTCCAAAGGTTATCTTTTCTGACATATTTTATATACTCCGTTGATTACCTTTAAAAGGGTTTATTATACGACATTTCATTTATTATTTATTAAATATTTTTGCTTGATTTTCCAGAATGTTAAGTTATTATTCCTACTCAAAATAAAATTCCTATGGATAAGGAAAGAGGCGGAGGTAGATCACAAAATGGAAAAGATGGAAAAAGAACACGTGAGTAAGCATGTTGATATCGAATCTAAGAGGTTTTTCTTCGACGTAAAGGAAAACCATAAAGGAAAGTATTTAAGGATAACTGAGCTGAGTGGTGGTAGATCATGTATAGTGATACCGCTTGGCGGTATAAAGCTTTTTAGGGAAAGGTTGGTAGAAATAATAGACGAAGCCGATAAGCTTCTTGACATTGAAGAGTAGTATCCAACCTCAGAAATGGGAAAAGCGGTGGCCCGGGGTTTTATCTTAGTATTAACACTCTGTTGATTTCTTATTTCAGGGGCGGTTAACTCAGTGGAAGAGTGCCATCCTCACACGGTGGAAGTCACTGGTTCAAATCCAGTACCGCCCACCATATTTCAATCCTACTCGACGGCTGTAGCATCTACTACAGTTACTTCTACCACTTGGGGGATTTCGCTCAACATACCTATTTCAACGTTCTTGAATTCTCGTTCACTATGAGGCGGCAAGGCTTCATACAGTGTGATTTTGTGCGAACCCATTGGCGTTTTACCTTGATATAGGTAGAAGGCAACTTCAAGTTGAATACTTGAGTAAGTTATTCCGCTAATGTTTTCTAGAGTTAGTGTACTGAGTTTCCCCATAGTTTGTGGAACTCCGCCTCCACCCAACTTGAAATCTTTTACAACAATATCCCTTTCAGGTATGGGAACGAATTCCTCTTCTTCATCATTTTGACCTTCTGAACTTTTACCAACCTTAGCCGCTTTGGTTGCTTCTTTTTCCGAGGTCGTCTGTGAACCAGAGGAACTATCTTGATCATCCCCTGAGGATGATTTGGGACTGGTTTGAAAAGAGTATTCGGTCCCGAGGGGCGTTCTTGTGATTCCGCTGTACGTAGGCGAGATAAATTCTTCGTTTGATTCGCTAAGGATTCTCTGCTTATACCTATCAACCAGTGAGATTTGCGGAGCATCTTCTATTACAGGTTTATCGAGAACCTCTTTTCTGTAGCGCTCGGCAAGCGATAATTTTTGTCCTTCATCGACCTTGGTTGAATCAGGTACCTGAGATATCTGAGTTTCTTCTTCAGAGATTTCTTCTGAGGGTTCGGTCAGCCCACGTTCCTCCCTGTATCTTTCGGCAAGGGATTTCTTTCTTGTTCTTGTCTCAGTTTCATCACCCTCAATATCTATGGACTCCCCCTTCTTAGCGAGCCTGTATTTTGCTTCTTTTACTGAAATCTTATCGGCGTCAATCACCGTTATTAGTACTTCTTTTGCATCAGGGTGTCTGAATCCAACATTTATACCCTTGTAAGTTCTAGTGTTCTTTGCAGGCAGAATGTCGTGGATCACCGCTCTACTCGTATATCCCTTAGTACCAGTTTCCGGGCCGGGCACCCCTAGATACTGCACCTCTATTCCGATGTTTGAATAGTTGTTTTTGCTGGTATTATCTAATGTTATATCCTTCAATATTCCTTCGGTGCCATACCGGCCCCCCGACCACTGCCAATTCTTAACAACTATTACGTCCTTTGGCTGTCCTGGGGTTCCCTTTTCTAACATCTCTGCCCCTACTACATTTACTATGGTTTTTTGAAGCTCCGAATGCATTATTCCAAAGTTGATATTTTTAAATGTTTTCGTCGTTCCGCTCTGAAGAACATCATTTATCGTAGATCGCAGGGAGCCAAGAGGGATGTCGTTTTGGGTGTAAAAGTTTGCCTCTATCTCAATGTTTTCGTAATCATTATTACCTATGTTTTCCAATGTTATTTCATCGATTATGCCGGGTCGTCCCATACCTCCTGAGTTCCACTTATAATCCTTAACCTGTATAACCCTCTTGGGGGATTCCTGATCTTTTGATTTAGCAAATCCGATCTGATAGCAAGGAGTGGAAAGGAGTATTGTAAGGAACAGTGTGGATACGAGACCGTAGGTAAGTCCAATAGATTTTGCTTTAAATTTAATTATTGAATAGAAGAAATTCATAAAGTCTCCACCGATACGCCAAGTATTAAAGTTAGAGTATACATAAATCATGCTGAAATAGTAGTTAATCCAAAATTACTATAAGTCTGAGAGCCTATAATCAGACCAAAAAAAGCTTGATTCGTGGTGCAAAAAAATGTTATAAGTATGATTGATGGTAAATAACGTATAATGGAGGTTTGATTAATGGCTACCTATATACTTTTGAGTAAGCTAACGCCAGATGGTAGAAGGACAATAAAAGAAAGGCCAGGACGAATTATAGAGGTCGATAAGGAAATAGAAAAGATGGGAGCAAGGGTTGTTCAACAATATGCTACTTTAGGACCTTACGATTTTGTGAATATAGTTGAGGCCCCAAATAATGAAACAATAAGTAAGGTGTCAGTAGACCTATGTGCACGGGGTACAGTAGAAATAATGACACTAGCGGCAATTCCCATAAATACATTTATCACCTCACTAAAGAAGGTTAAAAAGTCAGTGGCTAAAGGAGCAAAGAAGGCTAAGGCTTCTAAAAAAGCCAAATAGTAATCCTGGCTGACGAGTTATAGATACAGATACCTATCGTCCAAAGATGAGGTAAACCGGTGAACGTCGGGGTAAAGAAAATTAATGTCTTGAACGGGCTAGTTTGAATCAATATCGATGTTAACAAGGTTTTTGACTTAGGACTGGTAGTGTGTCAATAGCATTATTTTCGCCTTTTCACAAACCCGGTCTATGAAATTTATTCTTTTAGTATTACTATATTATGATTTAATTCAATTACTGGTTGCATGTTCCATTTCAGATTTAAAGGCGGATCTCATCTGCAATTATACAAGTATTTTCATTCGTTTTGACTCATAAATTTCTATTATGTAAACTGGCATTCAACTAATGGGAAATATTAGGATTCTGCCCGATTCTGTGGTTTCAAAGATAGCTGCGGGTGAAATAGTGGAAAGACCCTCTTCTATTGTTAAAGAGCTGGTAGAGAACGCTCTCGATGCTGGAAGTACGCGCATAAATATTGAATTAGGTGCGGGGGGTAAGAGGTTTATCAGGGTATCGGACAATGGTTTAGGAATGAGCAGAGATGATGCACTTCTCTCACTTGAACGCCATGCCACTAGCAAGCTTAAAAGTATAGATGACCTGCATACTATCAGTACGCTTGGGTTTCGTGGCGAGGCGCTTCCGAGCATCGCAGGGGTTTCTCGATTCTCAATCACAACGAGGACAGAGGGAGAGATTGTCGGTGTCAGGATAGTTGTCATGGGAGGAATCATAAAAAGTGTCCAAGAAACTGGCTGTCCGCAGGGCACTTCTGTTGAAGCAAGAGATATTTTTTATAATACTCCACCTAGACTAAGATTTATGAAGACTACTGACACAGAACTCAGAAATGTTCTTGATGTTGTTCAAAGAGAGTCTTTGTCTCGACCCTATGTAAGGTTCGAGGTATCGCATAATGGCAAGGATATTATCTGTCTTCCTGAAAGAGGTTCTATTGAAGATAGATTACCTGACATTTTCCCAGAAACCGCTCTCTATAGAGTATATATGGAAGTTGATGGGATATTGATCCATGGATTTATGAATGGTCCCGATGATTCTAGATCAACTACGCAAAGATTATACATTTATGTAAACTCCCGCACAGTTAAAGATAGGATTCTTACAAGAATGGCTATCGACTCATATGGAACGCTATTGGAAAAGGGGAAATTCCCACAGGGGATTCTATCGATTGATCTTCCTTATCAGGAAGTTGATGTTAACGTGCATCCAACTAAAAATGAGGTTAGATTTAGAAAATCGAATTTCATAGGGGACTCGATCAAGGCTGCAATTTTTGCAATGCTCAGGAGTGCTCCGTGGATCAAGGGTTATCATAATAGGATCGAGAATGCGGTAAATAGATTTTATGAGAAGAAACGGCATTTTGAAACCCGGGCTGTAGATAGTGATCGAAAAGCTTTTCATCGTCAAGGCGTGGATGACCAGCCAGAACATGGGGACATGCCAAAATTAGAACCAGATAATATAACGTTCCATAAGAGAGCCGAGACTCGCCCCATAAAGCCTCTTACACAGAGTGCATTAAGGGTGGAGGGCTATTTCTCCAGCCTAAAGATCGTAGGACAGATCGGGGAGCTGTATATAGTCTGCGAATCTGGAGAAGGGATGATACTTATAGACCAACACGCCGCACATGAAAGGTTAAATTATGAAAAACTAAAAAGGGCTCAGTCAGAAAATGGTAGACAAGAAAGACAGAAATTACTACTCCCAATTACTCTTGAATTATCGCCTTATGAGGCGCGTATTATGGAGGAGCACTTGGAAGAGTTAGAGAACCTAGGAATCGAGATTGAGGAGTTCGGTAAGGATAGTTTTGTTATCAGATCGATTGCATCCATGCTTGAACCTACAGATATCAAGGGACTTATCAAAGACATTTTGGGAGAGATAGCGTCAATGGATAAGGAAAAGACTCTTACAGAGAGGCTGGACAACATAATTGCGACTATAGCTTGTCACTCATCGATTCGTGCTAGTGAAAGGTTGAACCATCAAAAGATTATTGCACTGTTGGGACAGCTCGATAGAGCCGATTTTCCACATTCTTGTCCTCATGGAAGGCCAGTTGCAAGGGAGATTTCATTTGAGGAGTTAGATAGAATGTTTAAGAGAACATGAGAGATGAAAGAGCACATAATTTCACGACTAAGGGAAAGTGCTGAGCTCAAACTTCGTTTTGCAAAGGAATCTGTAAATGATATAGTTGAGGCTACTAAAATTATTCAAAAATCATTTAAGTCGGGGGGTAAGGTTCTAATATTTGGAAATGGAGGGAGTGCTGCAGACGCACAGCATATTGCTTCGGAGTTTGTCAATCGGTTTTCTAAAGATCGGAAACCCTTTTCGGCAATCGCTCTTACTACAGATACATCCCTACTTACGTCAATAGGGAATGATCGTTCATTTAATAGTATATTCTCTCGCCAAATTGAAGCGCTTGGAAGGAAAGGCGATGTGGCTTGGGCGATATCGACAAGCGGAAAGTCAAAAAATGTTGTTAGTGCGTTAGAAGTGGCAAAATGTGTAGGGCTCAAAACAATTTTCTTAACGGGTTCTGAAGTCGGTAAAATCGGGGACTCGGTTGATTGTTTAATCAAGATTCCTTCAAAATCAACTCCTAGGATACAGGAATTACATATTACCGTAGCACATATTATTTGCGAATTGGTTGAAGAAGATTTATCAAGTCCAAAGGAGACTTCTTGATTTCCGGAGATAGAAAATGGTAAAGATCAGTCTGTTTTATTACGGGGGGAAAAAAGCTGTAAATCTGGCCCTAAACTGACTCGGTTTGATACTTTCATAATATCAGACGTTGCCATTCTGATTTTTTTGTCTCTTTTAAATTACAAAACATATGACATAATTTCAAAATATGATTGCGAACTGTCCAAAATGTGGTGAGTCTACTACTTGGGAGGGAAATGATTGGCGACCGTTTTGTTCACGGAGATGTAAACTGATAGATCTGGGTTCTTAGATCTCCGAGGAGTATGTAATTAATGACAGGCTCCAAACGGGAGAGGATACTGAAGGGGAAATAGAGATAGAAGAAGAATAAAAATGAAATCAGGTAGTATTCTGAAGCTTGTTTATGTTTCAAAAAGAATGACGATAGGGGTCTATGAGGCATTATCCACCAATAGGTATGCGGATGACCTTGAAATAGCGGTGTTATTGCGAGAAGAAGGGAAGCATACGATGATGACTGCTAAGATGCTTGATGAACTTGGAATAGAAACTCCAAAGAGGGGTGGAGAGTTGGCAGAGAGGTTCGGAGAGACAGTAGGTAAATTCTCAGCGGTATTGGGATCAAGAGGATTGTGCTTTTTTATGCAATTTGGAGAAGAAGCCGAACGGTTATTCTTAAAGGCTGCGTCTGGTGTTTGTAAGAATCGAAATGACAGGAAAATATTGGATCTTATAATCTATGATGAAAAAAAGCACGTCAATTGGTGGAGAAAACAATTACTACTGAGGAGGCATTAAACCTTATGGCTGTGGTCGATACTAGTCGATTTTATAAGGGTCTAAAGATAGAGTATGAAGGTGAAATATGGGAGGTGCTGGAATACCATCACTCTAAGATCGCTCAGCGAAGTCCTGTGGTTAAGACAAAGCTCAGGAATATAATCACGTCTTCGGTACAGGAAAAGAATTTCCGTTCCGGTGAGACATTTGAAGTACCAGATATGGAGAGAAAAGCAATGCAGTTTCTGTACAGAGATGAAATAGGCTATCACTTCATGGATTCGAAAACTTACGATCAGCTTAGTCTGAGTAAGGAATTGGTTGGAGAATCGGCCAGGTTTCTGAAGGAACAACAGGAAATAATCGTAGTATTCTATAAAAATGAACCGATTGGAGTAGATCTTCCTGTAGCCGTTGAGATGGAAGTGGTTAAAACAGAACCTGGGGTGAGGGGAGATACGGTGTCAGCGGGTACCAAACCGGCTACACTTGAATCTGGGGCAACAATTTCAGTTCCCCTTTTTATAGAGGAGGGAGACGTAATAAAAGTCGATACGAGGAGCGGAGTTTACCTGGAAAGGATAAAAAAGAAATAAGGTTCATTTATAATTTCACCAAGAAAATTTGACTCTGATATCTAAATCTTAGGTTCTTTCAATTAAGATATCCTTTGAAATCGCCCTCCTAATTTTTGAGATAATATTTATTGTCAGAAATCAATAACCGAACATTGATCGGGATCCAATGGTACTCCATAATTATCTACTAGCAATTATCAAAGGTTAAATTTAAAATGCGATTAATTTGACGAGATTTTATAGAATATAACTTTTAACTGAAACTATTTTATAGAGGGTATATTCCCTATGACACCTGAAGAAAAAAGAATAGAGGAAGACCGGTCGCGACAGGCTCATTGGAGGAGATGGGGTCCTTATCTCAGTGAACGCCAGTGGGGAACGGTTAGAGAAGATTATAGTCCATTTGGAACAGCCTGGGACTATTTTACACATGATCAAGCACGCTCCAGGGCCTATAGGTGGGGGGAGGATGGAATAGCGGGAATTTCAGACAACCACCAAAGACTGTGTTTTGCTATTGCCCTGTGGAATGGTAATGATCCGATCCTTAAAGAAAGGTTATTTGGGCTAACGGGAAGTGAGGGTAACCATGGGGAGGATGTGAAAGAATATTACTATTATCTGGATAACACCCCTACTCATTCCTACATGAAGTATCTATACAAATATCCTCATAAATCTTTTCCGTATCAGCAGCTGGTTGAGGTAAATAGGGGGAGAGGTAGGGGAGATTTTGAATACGAGCTTCTTGATACCGGGGTGTTCGACGATAATAGATACAATGATGTTTTTGTTGAGTATGCTAAGAATTCACCAGAGGACATTCTCATAAAAATAACTGTTTCAAATCGGGGACCTGAAGACACAAACTTACATCTACTTCCGACACTCTGGTTTCGCAATACATGGTCGTGGTATCATTCCCCAGATAAACCCTTACTCAGGTCAAGAAAATCTAATGTTCATTTCCGTATAATTGATGCATACCATAAATCGCTGGGGAAGATGTGGTTCTATTGTGAAACTCCTAACGAATTGATTTTTACTGAGAACGAAACTAATTATGAAAGATTGTTTGGTGTGAGTAATTCATCTCGCTTCGTTAGAGACGGCATAAATGATTATATAGTCGCGGGGAGAAAACAAGCTGTTAATTCCGATGAGATGGGCACAAAGTGTTCAGCCCATTATTTGCTTGCACTTAAATCAGGCGAATCGAGGGATTTAAGGCTCAGGCTGACTAACTCAGATGGGCTTGCCGATCCATTTGGAGATAATTTTGAGACTATCTTCCGAGAACGCAAGACCCAGGCAGACGAATTTTACAGGCGAATTTGCCCATTTCCCTTGACGGATGATATGCGGAATGTATATAGGCAGGCGTTGGCTGGAATGCTCTGGAATAAGCAATTCTATAATTACGTGGTTGAAGAATGGCTGAATGGCGATTCTGCGGGACCTCCACCTCCCGAAGAACGAAAAAACGGAAGGAATCATGAGTGGATTCATCTCTATAATGACGATATTCTTTCGATGCCGGATAAATGGGAGTATCCTTGGTTCGCCGCGTGGGACTTGGCATTTCATACGATTCCACTTGCTGTGATTGACCCTGAATTTGCGAAGCGTCAATTGATTCTGCTTACTAGAGAGTGGTATATGCATCCTAACGGTCAGATTCCGGCTTACGAATGGGCTTTTAGTGATGTGAATCCGCCTGTGCATGCCTGGGCTGCATGGAGGGTATATCAGATTGAAAAAAAGATTTTTGGTAAACGAGATATCCTTTTCCTTGAGAGGGTATTTCAAAAGTTGCTACTTAATTTTACATGGTGGGTTAACCGAAAGGATGCTAAAGGCAATAATGTTTTTGAGGGTGGTTTTCTCGGATTGGACAACGTCGGAATTTTTGACAGAAGCCGAGAACTTCCTACAGGCGGATTTCTGGAGCAGGCGGACGGAACGAGCTGGATGGGGATGTATTGCCTGAATATGCTCACGATTGCGCTTGAGCTTTCAAAAGAGAATCCGAGTTATGAAGATATTGCGAGCAAATTTTTTGAGCATTTTATTTACATTGCTGATGCGATAAACAAAATGGGGAGTCAGGATCAGGGACTATGGGATGAAGAGGATGGTTTTTACTATGATGTCATAAATTTACGGAATGGGAATACCTTACCGATAAAGGTGCACTCCATGGTGGGTATCATACCGCTTTTTGCTGTGATGACAATAGATTCGTATGTATTGGAGAAGCTCCCTGCCTTCCAGAAGAGGCTTAATTGGTTTCTACAAAATCGACCAGACCTTCTTCACGGTTGTTCAATAAAAGAGAGGACTGGAACAATTCGAAGGAGGCTCCTATCAATCGTTGATGAGCATAAGTTAAAGCGTATATTGCGACTTATGCTTGATGAATCAAGGCTGTTGAGCCCATATGGCATCAGGTCTGTTTCAAAGATCCATAAAGATCATCCTTATCTTTTCGACATAAATGGTGCTGAATATAGGTTAGACTATGAACCTGCGGAATCCACTTCAGGTCTTTTTGGCGGTAATTCCAACTGGCGGGGGCCAGTATGGTTTCCTTTAAATTTTCTGCTTATCGAATCACTTCAAAAGTTTCATTACTATTTCGGCGACGAATTCAAGGTGGAATGTCCTACTGGTTCAGGTAACACCATGACACTATGGGAGGTTGCTACTGAGCTCTCTCATAGGCTCATGAAGATATTTCTCAAGGATTCTAAGGGGAGAAGGCCAGTTTTTGGGGGGACCGAAAGGTTTCAAACTGATCCTTATTGGAGAGATCTAATCCTGTTTAATGAATATTTTCATGGTGATAACGGAGCTGGCTTAGGGGCAAGCCATCAAATGGGATGGACTGGTGTCGTTGCCAAACTCATACAGCAATGTGGTGAGTATTGCTTGCAAAACAAAAAACCAATTTTATGATATACAATTCGAGAGCACGGTTGAGGTTATAGATTAGATTTGGAAATAAATCTATGTTTTGGCTTTGAAAGAAGAACTTTATTTTCTATCGCAGGTGGTTGATTATAATTATTGAAAAAATTTTGAAGGAGAGGAAAAGAAAATGAAAAAGACACCAACTAAACCTAAAAAGCAGTCCAAGGAAGGGGGCTTGAAAAAACAGTATGTTAAGTCCGGCAGCGTGTGTAAAGTTACATTCAGACTTCCAAAGGAGGCTGTAAAAGGTGCTCGGAGGGTAAACATTGTCGGGGAGTTTAACGATTGGAGCATTGAAGCTAATCCGATGAAACCACTTAGGAGTGGGGAGTTCACACTGACCTTGGATCTAAGATCCGGTAGGGAATACAGATTTAGATATCTTGTTGAAGGCTATAGGTGGGAAAATGATTGGAACGCTGACCGATACGAAGAGAACATTTATGGTAGCGACGATTCGGTAGTTATCGTCTGATCTTGCGTTAAGCGTAGATATAACATTATTTTATTGCATGGCTTATTTACAGATAAGAAGTTCCAATCCTTAGATCGAATTCATTGATCCCGGATGTCTGCGGTTGTCGTAAACAGCGATGAACTTCTCATTCTTCCGTGGTGTATAGGTTATATATTAAAGCACGTGAGTGTTGAGTTCAGTCTTAAAGCGTTTCAATCAAACATCATTGATTCGATTCGAATGCTACTTAAGTGTATTGGGTTCCATAAGTTTGCTTTACACGAAACACAATTTTTATAGTCTGGGTTAATTTAGCTCTATGACTGAATTTTGATTAAATAGCCGAATATTGTAAAATAAAATGATATTCAAGTAACTTTCAACGTAGGGATTTTTACTTTTAAACATCTAAAATTCTAACCATACTGTCAATACAGATTTTCAAATCAAGATAGTTTTTTCATTGTGTCGACCAATAAAAAATGATCTAGTCATGAAAAACGAGCTAAGAAAAAGGGTCGTAATAGAAAATGTTAGACCTGAGATCGATTGTGGTGCTTTCCCAATAAAGAGAGTAGTGGGTGAAAAGGTTGTAGTAGAAGCCGATGTCTTTGCCGATGGGCACGATTCAGTTTCTGCAAGTCTTCTCTATAAAGCCCCAATTGAGAAGGATTGGAATGAGATATCAATGACTTCCTTGGAAAATGACAGATGGAGGGGTGAGTTTCTTGTTGAAAAAATCGGCAACTATTATTACTCGCTCGAGGGTTGGGTCGATTATTTTAAGACATGGCAGAAGGGTTTTAAAAAGAAATTCGAAGCTGGCTATGATACAAGAGTTGAACTTCTCATAGGTGCTGATCTTATTGATAATTCGTTAAGTATTGCTTCGAAGACAGATCGAAAAAGGCTTGAAGAGCTAAGTAATATTTTAAAAGGCAACAATGTGGAGGAAGCTATATCATTTGCCCTTGGTGACGAGCTTACAAATTTAATGGACAAGAATCCCGATAAGGCTTCTTCTACACGTTTTGAAAAAGAGTTCAGAGTTGTTGTGGATAGGCCAAGAGCGCTTTTTAGCGCATGGTACGAACGCTTTCCCAGATCTACTTCCTCTCTACCCGGTAAGCACGGTACCTTTAAAGATTTAGAAAAGTTACTACCCGAAATAGCGCGGATGGGGTTTGATGTTCTATATTTACCTCCGATACACCCAATCGGCAAGATTCACAGAAAGGGGAAAAATAATTCTTCTGATGCAAAACCTGAAGATGTTGGCAGTCCGTGGGCCATAGGGTCTGAAGAAGGTGGGCATAAGTCTATACATCCTCAAATTGGGGACATGCATGACTTTGAATCACTAGTAAAGAGTACAATGGATTTAGGTATGGAGGTAGCAATGGATTTAGCATTTCAATGCGCTCCCGATCATCCATATGTAGGGGAGCATCCTGAGTGGTTCCGAAAGCGGCCAGACGGAACTATTCAAAATGCTGAAAATCCACCAAAGAAGTATGAGGATATTTATCCTTTAAACTTCGAAACAGAAGACGTCCAGGGGCTTTGGGAAGAGCTCAAGAGCGTCACGATTTTCTGGATAAACAAAGGCGTTAAGATCTTTCGGGTTGATAATCCCCATACAAAAGCATTTCCATTTTGGGAGTGGCTTATAGGAGCGATAAAAAACGATTATCCCGAAGTAATCTTTCTATCCGAAGCCTTTACTAGGCCAAAGGTTATGTACAGATTAGCGAAGATCGGATTTACCCAGTCTTACACTTATTTCACCTGGAGAAATACGAAAAAAGAATTTATCGATTATCTGACCGAACTAATACACTCAGAGGTGAGTGAATTCCTTAGGCCTAACTTTTGGCCTAATACCCCAGACATACTTCCAGAGCATCTACAGTTTGGGGGTAGACCAGCTTTTATAATGCGGCTGGTACTGGCTGGCACACTTTCGTCCAACTATGGAATATATGGTCCTGCCTTCGAACTTTGCGAGGATGAAGCATTGACTGGAAAAGAGGAGTATCTGAATTCTGAGAAATATGCCATTAGGGAATGGGATTGGAGTACGGAGGGCAATCTAAGGGATTTAATAGCCATCTTTAATGCAATCAGGAAGGAGAATCCTGCCTTACAATTAACAAGAAACTTAAAATTCTACCAGGTGGATAATGAGTATCTCCTCTTTTATGGAAAGGCTACAGAAGACCTAGAAAACATAATACTTGTGGTAGCTAATCTTGACCCTTTTCATACACAATCAGGATGGGTAACTGTACCGATTGAAGACTTCGGTATTGATCCTGATCAACCCTACCTCGTTCATGATCTCTTGAGTCAGGACAAGTACATTTGGCATGGTGAGAGAAATTATGTCGAACTGAATCCTCATGTAATACCCGCTCATATCTTCAGGTTGAGGAAGAAGCTAAAAAGAGAGACTGACTTTGACTATTTCTTGTAGATTTACCAGCCATCAATTGACGAGGTCTAAAAATAGGCATGACACAAGAGGCGCATAGGGAGAATGCTCGATGACACGTGACGAGAATAATCTTGATGAAGATCCACTATGGTATAAGGATGCGATTATCTATGAGCTTCATATAAAGGCCTTTTACGATAGCGACGGGGATGGGATTGGCGATTTTAAAGGGTTAAAGCAGAAGTTGGACTATCTCGAGAATCTAGGGATAACTGCGATCTGGCTTTTGCCCTTCTATCCGTCTCCCTTCAGGGATGATGGATATGATATAGCCGATTACTACAATATTCATCCCGATTACGGCACCCTTAGAGACTTTAAAGAATTCTTGAAAGAAGCTCATAGAAGAGGAATTAAAGTAATCACCGAGCTTGTGTTGAATCACACCTCTGATCAGAATGAATGGTTTAAAAAGTCAAGACGAGCTAACCCCGGCTCAAGATGGAGAGATTATTACGTTTGGAGCGATTCACCAGAAATATATAAAGACGCAAGGATAATATTTAAGGACTTTGAAACCTCGAACTGGGCATGGGACCCCTTGGCAAAGGCTTACTACTGGCATAGATTTTATTCCCACCAGCCAGATTTAAACTATGAGAATCCCAACGTGCAAAAATCTATGTTTAAGGTAATCGATTATTGGATGGATATGGGGGTTGATGGGATGCGATTGGATGCCGTCCCATATCTTTTTGAGAGAGAAGGGACGAACTGTGAAAATCTACCTGAAACCTTTGAATTCTTAAAGAAACTCAGGTCACATGTTGACTCAAAGTATAAGAACAAAATGTTTCTTGCTGAGGCGAATCAGTGGCCCGAGGATGTAATTGAATATTTCGGGAATGGTGATAGATGCCATATGGCCTATCACTTCCCTTTGATGCCTAGAATCTTTATGTCATGCTGGATGGAAGATAGATTCCCAATAACGAACATTTTAGACCAAACTCCCAAAATACCTGACAATAGTCAGTGGGCACTTTTTTTGAGGAATCACGATGAACTTACCCTTGAGATGGTAACGGATGAAGAGAGGGACTACATGTACAGGATATACGCGAAGGATCCCACTGCGAGGATAAATTTAGGGATTCGCAGACGCTTATCTCCACTCTTGGGGAATCATAGAAGAAAGATAGATCTCATGAATTTCCTCCTCTTTTCGTTTCCGGGAACACCCATAATCTATTATGGTGATGAGATAGGGATGGGGGACAATTATTACCTCGGAGATAGAAATGGTGTCAGGACTCCGATGCAATGGAGCGCGGATAGAAACGCAGGGTTTTCCCAGGCGAATCCCCAGAAGCTCTATCTTCCAGTAATTATAGACCCGGAATATCATTATGAGTCTATCAACATCGAGAATCAGGTGATGAACCAATCATCTCTTCTATGGTGGATGAGGCGCGTTCTGGACATGAGAAAGCGATTTAAAGCCTTTGGCAGGGGTGATATAGAAATTTTACATACGGACAACCCAAAGGTACTTTCATTTATACGTCGGTATCGGGACGAGATAATACTTGTAGTAGTAAATCTTTCACGTTTTTCGCAGGTGGCAAATATTGACCTTGCCGGGTTTGCTGGCTATATACCTGAGGAGTTATTCAGTAGAAACAAATTCCCTACTATCAAAGAATCTCCATATGTCTTTACACTGGGATTTTATGATTATTTTTGGTTTTTATTGAAGAAGGGAGAGGAGGAAATAAGGCTACAGGATAGCGAGAGGATTCCACAACTAAGCGTTGACGGCAGTTGGCAAATGGTCTTTAAGGGGAGGTCTAAAGAAAGATTTGAAGAAGAGATCATACCTATTTATTTAAGAAGCTGTAGGTGGTTTGGTGGAAAAGCCCGAAAGATACAGGTCTCTACCATCGTGGAAAATATTCGGATGCAATTGAATTCATTTATTGCAAATACTCTGTTGATAGAGGTTAAATACACCGAGGGTTCATCGGATACCTATCTTTTACCTGTTTCTTTCTTGTCGGGCACGGAAGCAGACAACATTAAAAGAGAAATTCCTCAAGCTGTGATCGCTCATTTAAGATCGAAATCGGGGGATGGAATATTATACGATTGCGTCAATAACGAGGAGTTTCGTAGAAATATACTTCTTATGATTACTAAAAGGCTGAGTCTTAAGGGCATAAGGGGGGAGTTTAACGCATATCCCGGGAACTATTTAAGAAGATTCAATAAAGCGAGTAAGCTTCCTTTAGAGAAATCCAGGGTTTTAAAGGTAGAGCAGAGCAATACCTCGTTTATATATGGTAATAAGCTATTTTTTAAGCTTTACAGAAGACTTGATGAAGGCATGAATCCTGATCTTGAGATTGAGAGGTTCCTCACGGAGTATAAGTCCTTCCCCAATGTGCCCCCGTTCGCGGGTGCAATTGAGTATAAAAGACGCGGCTCGGAGCCAATCGTGTTAGGAATCCTACAAGCACTGGTACCAAACCAGGGTGATGCGTGGACCTATACTTTGGATTCAATTGAAGATTATTTTGAGAGAGTTCGCTCTAAGAATATTGATTTGAAGGAAATACCAAAAACGCCTGGGTTTCTCGTACAGGTAGCCTTTGATGATATACCTGTTCTTATACAGGAATTAATTAGTGGAGTTTATCTTGAGATGGCAATTCTCTTGGGAAAGAGAACAGCGGAGCTCCACTTAGCCCTTAGTACGGAAGTAGAAGATCCCAACTTTGCGCCTGAGCCCTTTTCGATTCTTTATCAGAGATCCCTTTACCAATCGATGGAAAGTCTGACCAAAAGGGTTATGGAGATGGTAAGGACTAATTTAAAGACCTTGCCTGCGGATATAAGAGATAAATTGATTGAGCTCTTGGATCGTGAAAGGGAAATTTTGGATCAGTTCAGGGGAATATACAGGAAAAAGCTCTCTGCAACGAAGATAAGGATCCATGGTGATTATCATCTCGGCCAGGTTCTGTTTACGGGAAATGATTTCGTGATAATAGACTTCGAGGGTGAACCGGCAAGGCCATTGAGTGAAAGGAGACTGAAAAGATCACCCTTGAGGGACGTCGCGGGAATGATAAGGTCATTTCATTATGCTGTCTTTAATTCTTTATTCAAATATTTGTTGAGGGATAAGAAATTCATAGAAGGCATCAAGCCATGGGCTGAAGTTTGGTATAAATTAGTCGCAGGAATTTTTTTAAAATCCTACATAGATACCGCTCGAAATGCGCCGTTTATACCGAATAACGATGAAGAGTTAGATAGAATGCTCAGGGCGTTCCTTTTGGAAAAGGCGGTTTATGAACTTGGTTACGAATTGAATAATCGTCCGAGTTGGCTGATCATACCCATTGAGGGAATCAATAATCTTCTGGAGGTTTAGTAGGAATGTCAGGAAAGTCGAATGGGGAAGAGAAGGGAGCTACAAATGTTCTATCCGGCATCAGTCTCTTTACGGAACATGACATTTATCTCTTTAAAGAGGGAAACCATTTTAAGCTTTACGACAAATTCGGATCGCACCCGATGGAGGTTGACGGTAAGAAAGGTACCTATTTTTCAGTTTGGGCTCCAAACGCTGAGAGGGTCTCATTAATCGGAGATTTCAACGGTTGGAATACTGACTCCGACCCGCTTTATAGCAGATGGGATGGGTCTGGCATCTGGGAGGGGTTTGCTCCTAAAATTGCAACGGGTGAGGTTTATAAATATCACATAGTTTCGAAGTTAAAGAATTACGAGGTAGAAAAGGGTGACCCCTTTGCATTTTATTGGGAGACTCCACCACGCACAGCTGCAAAAGTGTGGGATCTAAATTATGATTGGGGTGACGATGAATGGATGAGAAATAGATATAAATCTAATGCATTAAACTCCCCGATCTCTGCATACGAAGTGCATCTCGGGTCATGGAGAAGGGTTCCGGAGGAAGGTGATAGATTTCTTACTTACAGAGAACTAGCGCCTTACCTTGCGCAATATGTTAAAGAGACGGAGTTCACCCATGTGGAATTTTTACCCATTATGGAGCATCCGTTTTATGGTTCATGGGGCTATCAGACTCTTGGATATTTTGCCCCTTCAAGCAGGTATGGAACACCGCAGGATTTCATGTATTTGGTCGATCACCTGCATAAGCACGGGATAGGAGTCATTCTCGACTGGGTTCCTTCTCATTTCCCGAGCGATGAGTTTGGCCTTGTCTATTTCGACGGAACTCACCTGTACGAGCATGAAGATCCAAAAAAGGGATTTCATCCGGAATGGAACACTTATATCTTCAATTATGGAAGAAATGAAGTAAGGGCATTTTTGATAAGTAGTGCCCTCTTTTGGCTTGATAAGTACCATATTGACGGGTTGCGGGTTGACGCTGTGGCATCCATGCTCTATCTGGACTACGGTAGAAAAGAAGGAGAATGGATACCAAACCAGTATGGAGGAAAGGAGAATATTGAGGCAATAAGCCTTATTAAAAAATTAAACGAGGCGGTCTACCTAAGCCATCCCGATGTACAGACCATTGCTGAGGAATCCACTGCATGGCCTATGGTCTCAAGGCCGTCGTATGTCGGTGGCCTTGGATTTGGAATGAAATGGAATATGGGGTGGATGCACGATACCATTGATTATTTCTCTACTGATCCAGTATATAGAAAGTTTCACCAGAACCAACTTACGTTTAGCATTTGGTACGCATTCGCAGAAAACTTTTTTCTTTCCCTTTCTCATGATGAAGTTGTTTATGGAAAGGGGTCTCTACTCAGAAAAATGCCCGGAGATGATTGGCAAAAGTATGCAAACCTCAGGGCTTTATTCGGTTATATGTTCGGACATCCGGGTAAAAAGCTCCTTTTCATGGGTGGAGAGTTTGGGCAATGGAATGAGTGGTACCATGAAGCGAGTCTGGATTGGGACCTGCTGGAGTATCCTCCACACCGGGGTGTAAAAGACTGGGTTCAAGATCTTAATCACCTTTATAGAAATGAGCCGGCAATGCATGAGCTTGACTTCAGCATTGAGGGCTTTGAGTGGATAGAGTTCAGGGATTCTGAGAGCAGCGTAATTAGTTTTATCAGAAAGCCTAAAAGCACAAGCGATATTATGTTGATAGTATGCAATTTTACACCGGTTCCGAGATACAACTACAGGGTAGGCGTACCGAGAGGAGGCTTTTGGCGAGAGGTACTTAATAGCGATGCAACTATATATGGAGGAGGTGGTCATGGTAACGCGGGTGGCGTTGGAGCGACCCCTGTACCAATACATGGAAGATACAATTCTATCTCTCTAACCCTACCGCCTTTAGGTGTGTTGTTTTTTAAGAGCTAAGGTAAAAGGGAATAATATTTTTCCCCTCTCATCATATGCCTGTCCCGTTATCCAGTGCCAGCCGACTGATAATATTTTCTGCGAGTAATAATGTTTATGATGCTTCGACAGGCTCAGCATGAATGGTTTTGTTCGAATACCGTTCGCACTGAGCCTCGGCTGAGCAGTGAGCATGTCGAACTGTCGAAGTGCTTGGTCGAAGGGCATTATTAGCAGGCTTAAATCCTTCTAAATTATCCCTCAAAAATGACAGGCTCGACCGGGAAATATAGGGTACCCTATTCTCCCTTATTACTTTTTAATTTCTAACTTATTTTATAGATAATCGAGAATGCCGGATTTCATAGTTTCTTCTAAATCTTATGGAAATCTAAAGATTTCCGCTACAATACTATCTTTCTATAATCGAATTGTTTTGACTTCTAAGAAATCTTTATTTTTCAGCGTAGTGAATAAATGAAAATAGGCGCGAATTATTTAGGAAACGGTAATTGCGAATTTGTGGTTTGGGCTACCTTTCGGGAAAAGGTTGAATTATTGATATTTTCGCCTCTGCCGGAGAAAGGAACTTCTCCCGTAGTTTTCCCAATGGAAAAGGATGAGCTGGGTTACTGGAAAACTCTTGTTGAAGACGTTTATCCTGGGACACTTTATTTATACAGACTTGATGGTGAAAAAGAAAGGCCCGACCCCGCATCATATTGTCAGCCAAAAGGAGTTCATGGACCGTCACAGGTAATTGACCACAATTCATCTCATCGGGAAGACAGTAATTGGGGGGGGATAGATATTGCTCATATGATAATGTATGAGATTCACACTGGTACGTTTACTCCAGAGGGAACTTTCGAGGCCATAATCCCCAGACTTGATGCAATGCTTGATTTGGGAATAAATGCAATTGAGTTAATGCCTGTTGCACAGTTTCCAGGAGAAAGAAATTGGGGATACGACGGAGTGTTTCCCTATGCTCCTCAAATCAGTTATGGAGGTCCAAAGGGACTAATAAAGCTTATTAATGAGTGTCATAAAAGGGGGCTGGCTTTTATCCTGGATGTTGTCTACAATCACCTTGGTCCTGAGGGTAACTATCTTCGTGATTATGGACCATATTTTACGGATAAATACAGGACACCATGGGGAAACGCGATAAATTTCGATGATGCTTATAGCGACGAGGTAAGGGATTTCTTTATCCAGAATGCGATCTTCTGGTTCGAGAAGTATCATGTTGATGCTCTCAGGCTAGATGCAATACATGCCATGTATGATTTTAGCGCTAAACACATCCTAGAAGAACTTGCCGAAAAGGTTGAAGAACTTTCGGAAAAAGAAGATAGGAAATTTTATCTGATAGCGGAAAGCGATCTAAATGATTCCAGGATAATAGAGGGAAGAAAATTTGGAGGGTATGGGATTGATGCACAGTGGTGTGATGATTTTCATCATTCACTTCACACCCTACTTACAGGTGAGCGTTCAGGCTATTACTTGGATTTTGGAAAGACGGAATACCTTATAAGAGCCTTGAAAGAAGGATTTGTTTATTCCGGGCAATATTCAGTTTACAGGAAGAGAAGACATGGTAATTCACCAAAGGAAAGGTCGGGTAAGAAATTTGTAGTCTATTCTCATAATCATGACCACATAGGTAACAGGTTACAGGGAGAGAGGCTCTCTACCTTGATTTCATTTGAAGGATTAAAACTTGCTGCCGGCGTGGTTCTGCTCTCCCCCTACATTCCGTTTTTATTTATGGGAGAAGAGTATGGCGAAGACGCACCCTTCTTATATTTCGTAAGTCATTCTGATCCCGATCTCATACAGGCGGTGAGAAAAGGGAGAAAGGAGGAATTTGAATCTTTCGACTGGAAGGGAGAGCTGCCTGATCCACAGAGTTCAGAAAACTATGTCAATTCAAGAATAGATTGGGAAAAGAGGAATGAAGGTTCACATAACGTTTTGTTAAATTACTACAGGGAGCTTATAAAGCTCAGGAGAGAAATTCCAGCCCTATCTAACCTGAATAAGGACAATCTTGAAGTATGGGGATTAGAAAAGGAGAAGGTTGTATTTATGAGAAGGTGGGATGATCAGCAGGACACGCATGTTTTCTCCATCTTTAATTTGAGCGAATCAAATTTAGACATACATAGCCAATTTCCAGACGGTAGATGGAAAAAGTTGCTAGATTCTTCTGAAAAAAAATGGAACGGGCAGGGAAGTTTAACCCCGGAATTAATAGGATCTCAAGATGAAGTTGCTGTCAGAGGATATGGTCTTAGTCTCTTCATAAAAATCTAGGGGTGAGATTCTTATCGGCCGGTTTGTGAAACGGGGCCTACAATGATGTATAATCGTCCCCGTCGGCGTGTGTTTCTTAAAACGTAAAAGTATCTCGATTCTCCGAATTCATAAGAACAGAAGATTTCATGAAAATTGGTAAGTATGAATTTGAGCCACTTAGCTTATTATTGATATTTATCCCAATTGCGATTGTTTTGAAACTTTCTCATGCAAACCCAATTTGGATTTTCGCTACATCCGCATTGGCAATTATCCCACTCGCCGGATTCATTGGTAAAGCGACAGAAGAATTAGCCAAGGTCGTTGGTGCCGGTCTGGGTGGTTTGTTGAATGCTACATTTGGTAACGCGGCGGAATTGATTATTGCTCTAATTGCGCTGCGCCGAGGATTATTCGATATAGTCAAAGCGTCTTTAACAGGTTCAATCATCGGTAATATTCTCCTGGTTCTTGGAATGAGTGTTCTAGTTGGGGGTATTCGATATGATAAACAGGTTTTTAATAGAACAGCATCCAGCCTTGGTTCAACTTTATTGGCATTGAGTGCTATAGGACTGGTGATACCAGCCCTATTTCATATAATTGTCATAAAGGCACCAGCGATTGAACACGAGCTAAGTTTATTGATTGCAATAGTTCTTCTGATAACTTACTTTCTTAGCCTCATTTTTTCACTTTACACCCACCGGCATCTCTATTTGGGTAAGGCTGCCCTGATTAAAGAAGAAGAGCATCCTGAGTGGGGTAAGAATAAGTCTTTCATGATATTGATCCTAGCAGTGGTTGGGGTTGCGCTCATGAGTGAATTCCTTGTTGGTGCTGTTGAAGTTACTGCTGAAACATTCGGAATGACGGACGTTTTTATAGGTGTGATTGTTGTTGCTATAATAGGGAATGCTGCTGAGCACAGCACAGCCATACTTGTTGCTTATAAAAATAAAATGGACCTCGCCATGACTATCGCAATTGGCTCTAGCATCCAGATAGCGCTTTTTGTTGCACCAATACTTGTATTTGCTAGCTATCTTTTTGGTGAGCCTATGGATCTTATCTTTACTGACTTAGAGGTTGTCTCAGTCGGCATTTCCGTCTGGATTCTCAGTCTGATAGCCCATGATGGTGAATCTAACTGGATGGAAGGAGTTCAATTATTGGCAGTTTATCTTATACTTGCCGTTGCTTTTTATTTTCTTCCCTGACGCGAAAATATAGTTTAATAAAGTTTGTCTTTGTCCTTGAGTCGGATAACTGCTTAATTTATTTCTCAATTTTAGTTATTGGTTCCAAAATTTAGTGCTCTGGACAAACTGCAGTTTTGGACTAAAATCTTTCCGAATTAATTTAGTGACCCGACCTCGGTCGGTTAACATATTAACCTTTTTATAAAGAGCGTATATGCAAAGGAACAAGTTGATAAATGGATCGATGAACATGTGGCCTGGCCAACCCTATCCATTGGGGGCGACCTGGGACGGCGCGGGGGTCAATTTCTCCTTGTTCTCCGAAAATGCAACTGCTGTGGAGTTATGTCTGTTCGATAGCCCTGAAGGGGGAAAGGAAATAGCGAGGATACCCATAAAAGATCAGACAGATCAGATTTGGCATTTATATCTACCAGAGGCCCGTCCGGGTCAACTATATGGTTACAGGGTTTACGGACCATATGAACCGAAGGGGGGGCACCGCTTCAACCCGAGCAAGTTATTACTCGATCCTTATGCAAAGGCCATTGCTGGTACTGTTCAGTGGAGTGATGCCTTATTTGGTTACGCTGTGGGTCACACCGATGCTGATCTATCATTTGACGAAAGGGATAGCTCTTTGGGAATTCCGAAATGCGTAGTTGTTGATCCGGCATTCAGTTGGGGAGACGATAGTCCCCCACGTATCCCCTGGCATAAGACAATCATATATGAGCTACATGTAAAGGGCTATACAGCTCTTCATCCCGATGTGCCAGCAGAGTTGAGGGGTACTTACGCCGGACTTACTTGTCCAGCCTTATTGAAGTATTTGACGGATCTTGGCATAACAGCGGTGGAATTAATGCCTGTGCATCAATTTGTGGCAGACAAACGTCTGGTTGATCGGGGACTTACTAACTACTGGGGTTATAACTCTATTGGATTTTTCGCATCAGATCCAAGGTATTCAAGTTCAGGTGTAATGGGTCAACAGGTATCCGAGTTCAAGACACTCGTAAAGACACTGCATAGAGAGGGCATAGAGGTTATTCTGGACGTTGTCTACAATCACACTGCAGAAGGTAATCACTTGGGTCCAACCCTCTGTTTTCGGGGTATTGACAATGCCGCTTATTACCGCCTGCTGGCTGACAACAAGAGATACCATGTTGACTACACAGGTACCGGAAATACGCTGGATATGACTCATCCGCGTGTATTGCAGCTAATCATGGATAGTCTTAGGTATTGGATACAGGAAATGCATGTAGATGGTTTCCGTTTTGATCTGGCATCGGCGCTGGCAAGGGAACTTCATGAGGTGGACCGTCTCGGGGCATTTTTCGACATAATACATCAGGATCCTGTAATTTCCCAGGTGAAACTGATTGCCGAGCCATGGGACCTTGGCGAGGGCGGTTACCAGGTAGGCAATTTTCCGGTTCTATGGGCTGAGTGGAACGGGAAATACAGGGATACCGTTCGGAGGTTTTGGAGGGGTGACAGTGCCCAGGTAAGCCGCCTGGCATACCGTCTGACAGGTAGCAGCGATCTGTACGAACATGGGGGCCGCCTCCCTTATGCCAGTATCAACTTTGTAACTGCACATGACGGTTTCACCCTGCGCGACCTCGTAAGCTATAACGAAAAGCATAATGAGGCGAATGGGGAAGCTAACCACGATGGAACCGATGATAACTTGAGCTGGAACTGTGGGGCTGAAGGTCCAACCAATGACCCTTTCATACTGTCAATCAGAGCCCGCCAGCAACGTAATTTTCTCGCCACCTTAATTTTCTCACAGGGAGTACAAATGCTTTTAGCAGGGGACGAAATTGGACGCACTCAGCAAGGTAACAACAACGCCTACTGCCAGGATAACGACATTTCATGGGTTGATTGGAACCTAGACCAGTCGAAGCTGGAGCTGTTGAGCTTTACAAAAAAGCTGATAAGGATTATTCATCATCATCCAGCTCTCCATAGGCGTCACTTTTTCCAGGGAAGAAAGATCTTGGGTTCTGAGGTAAAGGATCTAACCTGGTTTCGACCGGATGGAAAGGAAATGACTGAAGAGGACTGGAACAACCCCAATACGCGGTGCATAGGTCTGCGTCTGGCAGGCGATGCTATTGAAGAGATTGATGCGCGTGGCAACAGAATAGTGGATGACACACTTCTAATTCTTCTAAATGCCCACCACGAGCCTGTTCCATTCGTATTACCAGCTCATAGGCCAAAAATGCGTTGGGAGCTTTTACTCGATACAAGGGAGGCTACGGGTAGAGGACCTAACCGACTAGTGGGGGGAGGGGTGACATACGATCTTGAGGGAAGATCTCTAGCCCTTTTTAGACTGAGAAGCCGCGAGGGTCCGATGACGCGTAACGAGGACGATTTGCCGGTGTAAGCTGGTGAACCGTATATGGTAACCTTTATGGTATGTATATACCTACTTCTACATACAGGATTCAGTTCAGGCCTTCATTTGGATTCGAAGAAGCCCGTGAGATAGTGGAATATCTTTCAAAGCTTGGAATTTCCGCTTTGTATGCATCCCCAATATTTAAGGCAACAAAAGGGAGTACACACGGCTATGATGTTGTTGATCCAAATGAGTTAAATCAGGAATTAGGCTCGGCTCAGGATTTTCAAGATCTAATAACTGATTTAAAGGGCTTTGGCATGGGGTGGATTCAGGATATTGTTCCTAACCATATGGCTTATGTCTCCGAAAATCATATGCTTATGGATATCTTGGAGAGGGGCGAAAGATCACGATATTTTAATTTTTTTGACATCGATTGGCATCATCCTTATGAAGGCTTAAAGGAGGGGCTGCTCGCGCCGTTTTTAGGGAAGACGTATGCACAGTCTCTAGGGGAGGGTGAGATTACACTAGGATATGGGGGCAATGGTTTGACGATAAATTATTACGACTTGAAGTTTCCATTAAAGATAGAAACATACATCGATGTTTTAACATATAGATTAAGAACATTACAGGTACGTCTCGGTGACGAACATCCTGACTACATAAAATTTCTTGGAATACTTTATGTCCTGCGTAATCTTTCATCTTCTGAAGTCAGACCTGATGACAATAATGCGCAGATAAATTTCATAAAAAGGCTGTTGTGGGAGTTATATACCAAAAACGATATTATAAAGAATTTCTTAAATGAGAATATAGATATATTTAATCGAGGAGGGGGAGAAAGTAAGGGTTTTAATCTATTACATAATATCCTTTCCGAACAGTACTTCAGATTATCATTCTGGAAGGTTGCGACTGAAGAGATTAATTATAGAAGGTTCTTCAATATAAATGAGCTCATCACTCTGAGGGTGGAAGATGAAGAAGTTTTTAATCAAACTCATTTTTTTACCTTTAATCTGATTGAGGAAGGAAAGATAGCTGGTCTACGCATTGACCACATTGACGGACTCTATGATCCAACGGTGTATCTGAATAGAATAAAGGCAAAGGATAACGAATTGTATATGGTTGTTGAGAAAATACTCGATTTTGATGAGGCTCTTCCCCGGTTCTGGCCTGTGCAAGGAACAACAGGCTATGATTTTTTGAATTATGTTAACGGTTTGTTTTGCAATAGAAAGAATCTAAAGATTTTCGATAAGATATATAAAAATTTCACTAACTTTACGATACCATATGATGAACTCGTTGCTGATAAAAAAAGGTTGATCATAGGAAAGCATATGGCAGGTGATATCGATAACCTTGCCCATATCTTGAAGGCTATATCAAGTAAGGATATCCAGGGCAGTGACATAACACTTTATGGTCTTAAAAGAACGTTGGTTGAAGTAATGGCTTTGTTTCCAGTATACCGCACATACATGAGCAGTGATGTTATGAGAGAGAGTGATAAAATCTACGTTAGTATGGCAATAGAGGGCGCAAGGCATACAAACCCGGGTCTTCTCAACGAATTGGATTTCATAGAACGCTTCCTTCTTCTAAGGTTCGAAGGTGACATCTATGCTGAAGAAAAGAAGGGATATATGGACTTCGTCATGAGATTTCAACAATATACTGGGCCTCTCATGGCAAAGGGTTTTGAGGATACCACCCTTTATGTCTACAACAGACTATTGTCGCTTAATGATGTTGGAGGTAATCCCGATAGGTTCGGAATAACTATAAGAGAATTTAACGATTTCAACAAAGGAAGAGTAGAACTATGGCCACATTCGATGAATGCTACTTCAACCCATGATACGAAAAGAGGGGAGGATGTAAGGGCAAGAATTAATGTTCTCTCAGAAATGCCTAAGGAATGGGAGAGATTTGTTACAACGTGTTCAAGAATTAATCGAATTAAGAAAACAATCATAGGTGGTAGGTTGTTACCGGATAAAAATGATGAATATTTCTTGTACCAAACTTTAATAGGAGCCTATCCCTTTGACGAAAATGATTTCCCCTTTTTTGTAGAAAGGATTAAAGACTACATCATAAAGGCTATTAGAGAGGCTAAAGTTCACACCGCATGGTTAAAACCCGATACCACTTACGAGGATTCATTTCTTTCTTTCATAGATGGGATATTGACCTCATCTTCGGAAAATCAGTTTATCGACATATTTCTACCTTTTCAAAAAAAGGTTGCGCACTACGGAGTATTTAATTCTCTTTCACAAACACTTCTAAAGATAACCTCGCCCGGGATACCGGATTTCTATCAGGGAACTGAGCTCTGGGATCTTAATCTCGTTGATCCGGATAATCGGCGCGCCGTGGATTTTACCGAGAGGTATAAGTATCTAAATGAGATAATAGTCAAGGAGAAAGAAGATAATATTAAATTAATTGGTGAACTGAACTCAAAAACGGAAGATGGAAGAATAAAGCTATTTCTTATTTATAAATCACTCAAGGTGAGAAATGACAGAAAAGATTTTTTCAACGAAAGCAACTACATACCATTAGTAGTAAGGGGCAAATTTAAAGACCATGTGGTGTCTTTCGCAAGGAAAAAGGGAAAAATCTGGTCAATTACCATAGTGCCCAGGCTACTGGCTAGCCTAGTTAATGAGGATGAATTTCCGATGGGTGAAAGGGTATGGCAAGATACTCATATTTTACTTCCAAAAGAATCCCCGGATTCCTGGAAAGATGCTTTTACCGATAAACTCATAAAGAGCGGATCAATTCTACGAGTCGGAAACATCTTGGAGCATTTCCCGGTGTCTTTACTTTTGAGTGAAGGCGTGGGTGATTTATGAAATACCGAGGCAGCGGTATCTTACTCCATATTAGTTCTTTACCATCTCCCTTTGGTATTGGAGACCTGGGACCTGGTGCGTATAAATTCATAGATTTTTTAGTTGAAACGAAGCAGAGTTACTGGCAAATTCTCCCTTTGAACCCAACGAGTTCTGTATTGGGAAACTCACCCTATAACAGCCCTTCTGCTTTTGCTGGAAACCCGTTGCTAATTAGTCCCGAAATTCTGATTAAAAGGGGTTTTTTATCTGAGTCGGATCTTAATCCTGAATTTTCCTTCAATGGGCAAAGGGTTGATTATGAAAATGTTACGAACTATAAGGAAGGCATTCTTCGAATCGCTTTTGAAAAAAACAAAAACAGATTATTAACGGATAATGAGTTCAAGAGGTTTTGTGACAATAGCTCAAGCTGGCTCGAGGATTATGCTTTGTTCATTTCACTAAAGGAAAGTTTTAAGAATGCAATATGGACAGAGTGGCCAGAAGAGATAAGGGATAGGACCGAGGGGTCTCTGAGTGAGTATAAGGAGAGATTAGAGG
>DASWID010000031.1 GCA_036397855.1 Thermodesulfobacteriota bacterium
ACTGCCGACCTCCGCCCCAGTGGGGCAAGCATTCCCATCGCCTTGTATTTAAATGGCTTCTTACCCTTATCTTTCCTCTTAACAGCGGCAGCAACATTGAAAGCCACACGTTTGCCCTCGCGAGTCGCATGCTGGGCAGTGGGAGGATACGGTTTGCCGGTCTGCGGGTCGGGTATCTGTGCGCAATCACCGAGAGCCCAAACACCCGGGAAGTTGGGTACCTCCAAATATTGGTTGACTTCTATTCTCCCCCTTTCATTTGCGCAGGGTAATTTCCGAACAGCGGGTTGAGGCGCCGTTCCAGCAGCCCAGATCGGGGTTCTTGTCTCCACGAAATTCCCATCCTCAAATTCAACCCTGTCGGATGTGACCGCCTTCACCCTGGTTTGTAATAAAAATTCCATCCCCCTCTTTCGGAGTAAATTAAGACCATAATCCGCCAACCCCTCGCTCATCTCATGCATTATTCGAGTCCCGGGATCTACCACCAATACCTTTACTTCATCAGTTCCTACGCTTTTGTAGAACCTTTGACTGGATTCTACAAAATCATTGAGCTCAGCCGCCACTTCGATCCCGGTATATCCCCCGCCAACTACCACAAATGTCAAAAGCTTACGTCTCGACTCGCGATCTTCCTCCAAATCGGCGTATTCAAACATATCGATAACGTGGCTTCTCAAAATCATAGCGTCAGAAAGATCCTTCAGTGCAAATGAATATTCCTCCGCTCCAGGAACCCCATGATAACCCGTGATCGAGCCCAAGGCTATAACAAGGTAACCATAAGCAATTTCAAACATCTCGCCGGTGTGATGGTGAAAACCCGTTACCGTCTTTTTCTCCAAGTCTATCTTCTGTATCTCTAGTTCTTTAAAAGATGCTTTCTTTAGGCATTCCCTTATGGGTATTACGACGTGTTTGGCATCGATACTACTGGCAACAACTTCTGCAAGCATCGAGGTAAAAACCAGGTAATTATTCTGATTGACAAGGGTTATCTCAACCTCCTCGTCTTCAGAAAAAATCTTCTCTAACTGCTGGGCAGCGTCAAGCCCCGCGAACCCGCCTCCTAATATAAGGATTCTTTTGGATTCATTATCGGTCATCTATAACCCCCTTATATATCTTTGATTCAAACCGGAAATCACATTTTATAATTGAAGTATTCGGTAAAAGGTAAAAAAATCCAATCTCATTCTCCCATGAATGAAGTATGTTTGTCAATAATATGGATGATACAATTCCGTTGAAAATGAATAACGCTGCAGCAGCTTCGAGTTATCGGCACATAAATAAACAGTCCATTGAATCGTTGCTGTAGATGTTAGATTAAGCGGGGGCAGAATCGTAAAAGGTATTTGCTTCTCATATCTTAATTTTCCTTTATAACTTCTTTGTCTTGATACAAAGAAGCAAAAATCAAGGCTGCCCCCTTGTTGTCATTCCCTAAATCCTTAATAGGGAATCCATGCTTTTACCTCTGGATCCCCGACTACTGATTTCGGGGATGACATAGCGACTAAAAAATTTAATTCAACCACAACCCGCAAATTTTTTTTACGTCTTCGTTTCTGATTTTCTTAACGCAATTTTTGGAATGCCAGTTAAAATGAAAATACAAATAAAACTGTAAAAAAGCTTGTCCGCGGAATATCTGACCTTTAAAAGGACGACCGCAAGGTCATGTTTTATCCAACATTTACCATAATATTCTTTAGCTCGCTGAACGTATGCAAGGCCTCTATGCCCCTCAGTGCTCCACCTATTCCACTCTGCTTATACAATCCGGTTTCAGTTTCAGCAAATAGCTTACCGTATGTATTGATCCAAACGACACCGGCCTTGATCATCCTTGCAAGCCTGAGCGCCTTGCTAATATTGCTCGTCCAGATCGCTGCTGACAAACCGTACTTCGTGTCGTTGGCAATTTCAGCGATCTCGTCCAATTCGCTGACCCTTATAATTGACATTACAGGACCGAAAATCTCTTCTTGAGCAATAATCGATTGAGGTGGTACGTCTTCAAATACCGTTGGCTCTATAAAATGCCCATTCGAATATTCATTATCAGTCAACCTATTTCCGCCTAAAACCAAATTCGAAACCTTTTTCCCCTCTTCAATAAACTTCAATACTCGTTTTAATTGGCCATCAGAGATTACCGGACCAACGTCAGTATCTTCATTTAGACCGTTCCCTATCTTCAGCTCTGGTATAAGTTTTGTTATTCTCTCCATGACTTCATCATATATCTTGTCGTGGACAAAGACCCTTGTCCCCGCGAAGCAGATCTGCCCTGCGCTACCAAGCATTGAACCCCTTATGGCACCCTTTACGGCCGCTTCTACGTCCGCATCTTCAAGTATTATATTCGGAGTCTTTCCCCCAAGTTCCAAAGAAAGCCTCTTAATATTCACACTGGCTTCACGCATAACAAGTGCCCCTGCCTCTGTACTCCCGGTAAAACTTATAAAGTCAACGTCTTGGTGTTTCACAAGTTCCGAACCCACCACTTCTCCACTTCCCAACACTAAGTTAATCACACCCTTCGGAATGTCCTTGACATTTTCCAGCATCTTACACAGAAACTCATAAATTGTTATTGGAGTAAAACTGGCCGGTTTGATAACTACTGTGTTACCCGCAGCTAATGCTGGGGCGAGAGAACGGGCAAGCAGCACAATGGGAGCATTCCAGGGGGCAATTATACCTACTACGCCCATAGGTTCCCTAATAATAAAGCTCATAATATCTTCATATGGCAGATTTGTTTTGCCATATACACCCCGGACAAGACCTGAATAGTAATCAAAAAGATCAGCCGCAGAATTTAGCTCAACCCTTGAGTCCCTTATGATCTTGCCGTTCTCAGAGGTTTGGATCTTAGCCATGAATTCAAAGTTATTCATTATTGCGTCATGTAATTCTCTAAGAACATGAACTCGAAATTTCGGATCCTTAGGCCATGAAGATTTCTCAAAGGCTTCTCTTGCAGATTTTATTGCAGAATCGACATCTTCTGAGGTAGATCCTACAAACGTGCCTACCAGCTCTCCGGTTGCCGGGTTATACCTCTCTATTGTGTTACCGCTGCTTCCAGGTGTATATTTTCCACCTATGATGTTTGTAGCTTCCAAGACCATCGATACCTCCTCTCCTCCCAAATGTTAGGAGAAAAAATTAAATAACCTTACTAACTGTATCAAACAGATTCAATAACTGTCAAATCAGGTTCTAAGATACGGAACATCAAAGATCAAGAGACTCCGAAGCAAGCTGAAGGTTATGCGCGTAATTAATACAAAGTCCTCAGGATTATTTAGAGGAATCATGAGTCCCTCGATAACTCAGGAAACCCCTGGTAGCGCGGAGAAAGCAACCCCAAGATATGTGATTGCTTCGTCTCCTGACAATAAACATGAAAACACTATAGAATGATATAGGATAATTCTAAGCTAAAAACTATTCTCCAAACTTAATACCAATATACAATGTGTTATCTCCTCTTTTAACGAGAAAAAGAGCAGAAACACCCTTTTTGACCTCTTCCATTGCACTTCTATAATCATCCAAATTTTTAATCGGTTTCTTGCTAATTTCCAAAATTACATCCCCCGGTTGAAGACCTGCTTCTGCAGCTATGCTACCAACCTCGACATTTGTGATAACGACACCCGTACTCTCTCCCAGACTAAACTGCGAAGCAATTTCTGGAGTTATTTCATTCGCTGTTATTCCTATTTCCTCCTTGATTTCTTCCTCGCCAGGGCCAGCAAGGGTCTCCGGGAGTTTTCCCAGAGTAACCTTAAAATCGCTTACCTTACCATTCCTCAAAGCTTTTACATTTACATCCGAGCCAGGCGCCATCTGAGCGACCATACTGGTAAGTTCCGTCACATCTCCGACTTCCTTACCATTAAAATTCACAATGATATCCCCCCTCTTAATTCCAGCCTTATCTGCGGGACCATCCGGTGTTACATCTGAAACCAAAATTCCCTTAACATCCCTTAAGCCCAATCCTTCTGCAATTTCAGGGGTTATCTGCTGAATTAGAACACCTAACCATCCGCGAATGACTGTTCCAGTCTCTTTCAATTGGTCAATAACTGTTTTAGTCAAATTAACTGGAATCGCAAACCCTATCCCCTGTCCGCTAAAAACTATAGCCGTGTTCACACCCACAACCTCTCCCTCCAGATTGAATAATGGTCCTCCGCTATTTCCGGGATTTATAGGGGCATCCGTTTGAATAAAATCATCATAGCTTCCCATTCCAAGAACCCTGCCTTCAGCACTTACGATACCTGCTGTAACCGTGTGACCTAGACCAAAGGGGTTACCTATTGCTATCACCCAGTCACCTATACGCAACTTGTCTGAATTTCCAAATCTTACTGCCTGTAACTTTCCTTTAGGCGCTATTTTGATAAGCGCCAGGTCGGTTTTTGGATCCTTACCGATAATTTCAGCTTTATATTTTTCGCCATTTTCAAAAATGACCTCTACATCATCCGCTTTTTCAACTACGTGATTATTAGTAACAACATAACCATCCTCACTTATGATGAAGCCCGAACCAAGCCCCCTTTGTTTAAATTCCCTCTGAGGTAATTCACCAAAAAACCTTTCGAAAAATTCACCGAAGGGATCATCTTTTCCAAAGGGTGACTTCCCAAAGGGTGAAGGTCCACGTCCTCCTCTTCGAACCATACCCGTAGTGCTTATATTCACAACAGAAGGCTTTAGTTTTTCAACCAGGTCGGCAAAAGATGGAAGCTCTTCAACCCTAACTATATCGCCCTGATTTTTGGATTCTACGCCCTTTGATTGTTGCTCTTTATTATTACCGCCCTCTTTTTTTGCTGTTTCCTGAACATCGCTTTTCTGACTTGATTTTTCTCTGTCAACCTTCTCACATCCTGAGAAGATCATCATGAAAAACAACGGGACCATAAATCCAAAAATTAAAAGCCGGCTCATTAAAACTCCCTCCTTAGAACTCTGAATTAAGTATAATATAGTGGGAAAAATGCATTAGGCAAGTAAATTATGCTTTTTGTAATTTAGTTCTTACTCTAATAGAAATTTAATACTCATCTTATTCGAAGAGAAGTAATATACCTAGCGGAACCACGTTCAATGCCCAGTGTGAAATCACAGATGGCCATATAGAATGGGACCGAATCGTCATATAGGCAATCGCAATACCCCCTGGAAGAGAAAGCATCAGCTCGAGATCGTTCTTACCGAGATGGATCATTCTAAAGACAGCTCCAGACGCCACAATGGCAAATAGGGATACCCAAGTGAGACCAAACCAATCGAGGATACGATTACTACCGGTATTCGCCGAGCTTTGCGCCAAGCCAAACCATCTGAACACCTTTGTAATAAAATTCCCTTCTACCGGTTCAAAATTTACATCACTTGGCAGGCGCCCCCCAGGGAGCATCAAAGCTGTACAGACCCCTGTCACCAGAAAATGCTCAGGAATCATCGATAGTAGTATCATTATGTACCCTGAGCTAAGAGGATTTTGACCGGTATCGTAATTTTTGCTGTTCAAAAGTAATATACCAAAGGGTATAGCAACCACTATTCCTAAAATTATCATCCTCCGGCCAAGGGTATTGGGCATTCCCATCCCAACATCATTTAATTTTAATCCACTTAAATATAGTAGAGCTGAAGGAATCATCATACCCAGGATAACCCAAACCCCTAGCCATAATGCGACTATCTGATCGTTCTCGTTCCATGATGTAAGAATGTTATCCACCCACCAGGGCTTTAAGAACGCGCTCACTTCCCAAAAAGACCAAACGAATACCAAAATGACGAAAAGGAGCAAGAATGTAACTAGCCAGCCGACAAACGTATGCCCGACTCTGCCCCCAGCAATATCTCTGTTACATGATTCAAAACGCTTTTTCAATTTATTAATCTACTCATGGAGCCATCGACGCTCATAAGGTCTCATGACTGCTCGAGCAGGAGCTCCATCACCCTTTTCTATTTTAATGGGAAGACAAATTAGTTCATAATATCCCTTTTTCACCCCAGAAAGATCGAGCCCTTCTATGATCCAAATACCGGCCTTGAGAAGTACCCGATGAACCTGGTTAATGTTTTTATTATATCCACCTACCGAAAGATAGTCGACGCCGATTGTCCGGACCTTCCTATCAACAAGATATTCCAAAGAATCCGTCGAAATATATACAAAGTCCTCCACGAATTTGTCACTCTTCCAACACCGCTCCGAGTTTATAGTCTTGAAAAGTATTCTTTCACCCCTACGAATACGATGGAGGCGCAATTCATCAGGTTTTATGGATTCAGTGTCCACTATTTCAATGACCCGGGCTTCCCCAATCACTGCCGAAAGAGGAATATCCTGTACTCCAACACCTGATTTAACGAAATGGTATGGCGAATCAATGTGCGTGCCGGTATGTGAGCTCATAAAGATAGTCGAGACGTTGCAGTCGTCATCACTCTCTATCTTAAGCATCCTCTCAATCTTCACTTCAGGATCGCCAGGCCAATGAACCATGCCGCTTCGAAGCGTTACCGATACGTCTACCCAGCCATAACCTGATAGAAACCCATTACTACTACCCTTTTTGCTCGAAGAATACTTAGAAATTTGACGCTCCTGAAATTTATTTATATTGGTCACAGACTAAAATATTAATCGATATGATATTTATGGTATGACCTCAAGGTGATACTTAGGGGCTAGCGCCAGTAGCTTCTGTACCGCTTCTTGACTGACCGGAGGTGGGGCGGATCTGTCCACTAACGACTCACCCACCTCTTCAAAAAATTTCTCGAAACCGGCGGGTGTAATGACAACAAGAAACCTCCCTATCCTTTTCCCCACGTTCTTGAAGGTATGAATCGTGCCTTTAGGAATGTGAACAAACGATCCGGGGGTAGCTATGAAAGTACGCTCGCCATGCAAGAATGTGAAATCTCCCGCCAAAACGTAAAACGTTTCATCTTCGCGATGATGTATATGAGGAGGTGGTCCGTTTTGGCGTTGAACTTCTACTTCGATCATGGCAAATGATCCTCCTGTGTCCTCGCCGACCGCTTTAAATGTGTACAGGTCACCCAACACCCAGTAAGATTTCCCCTCGCCAGGTTCAAGTGCAATAACCCGATTGTTACTACTTTTACAACTATTTTGACTATCTTTCATAATTGTTCCCTCTCCTTTTTAATATGAAATTCAGTAGAGTATGGAAGGCATCCAGAACTCGTCTGGAGCCTCGTACGGGCCGGTTGTCATAAGGTTCATTACTTTGATCGCCCTACAGCCCTCCTTAAGAAGCCTTCTGTAGAGACTGGCCTCACGTATAGGACAAAAGAAGAGTTACGAATCTGGTGGAAAGCAGTGGGGAAATCCCTGGGGAAAAAATGCCTGTCGTGAAGTTCTCTGAAGGATTCAAAGCAGATTCTTCCTATCTCTTCTACATACTTTTGCTCAGCAGGAACCAGTATTAATTCAGTCATTTATGCGCCCGATGATATAAGCAGCTATGTTTTCAGGAGATTTATTTTCAGTTTCAATTATCAGGTCTGCCTTTTCATAAAGGGGAATTCTCATAGAAAGTAGTTCATTCACCTTTTCGAACGGTTTTTCGACCTGAAGAAGAGGACGCGATGTATCATTTTTTATTCTATTCCAGACGACATCAGGAGATGTTTTGAGGTAAACAGTAATCCCCGCCCTTTCCATGACTTCCCAATTCACCTGTCGTAAAACAATTCCACCTCCCGTTGCAACTATCTGACCGCTATTCTTAGAAACTGATCGGAGTTTCATAGATTCTAAATCCCTAAAAAAGTCCTCTCCATGCTCCGAGAATATCCTGGAAACTGTCTTTCCGCACTCACTTTCAATTATCTCGTCGAGGTCACAAAATTTAAGTCGAAGCTTTTTGGCTAGAATCTTTCCAACGCTTGTCTTCCCTGCCCCCATGAAACCTAATAGGTAGATGTTCTTAGAGATTTTATTTTCAATTACCATAATCTTTTCGTAGGCACAGACTTGTCTGTGCTGCTTTCTTTTGTTGCACGAATGAATTCGTGCCTACAATCCTACTTCTCATCAACAAATTAATACATGCAATCTGGCTTTTTCATCACATTAGGCTTATCAAACAGGCATCTTGTTGATACGAACGCCAACATCTTCATCCAACTCATAAAAGCGATAACTTGACCATCTATAATCCTCCGGTTTATCGCATAAGCCGTGCTTTACGGGATTATAATGTATATATTCAATATGCGATCGGTAATCTTCATTAGAACGAATAATATGATCGAGAAATTGATGTTGCCAAAGGCGCCCTTTCCTTCCTATAACCTTATTGATTTCGATTGCCGATCATCCCTTAACAGACTTCATAAAGGCTGAGATAGTACGGTTCTGGCTCTTTGGACAAATCAAGAGATGCAAGTGATCTGGGAGAACAACAAAAGCAATAATTTGCACATGACACTTTTTTGCATATTCGTTTAAAGCTCTAAGCAGAGGTCGAACGCAGTTTTCATTAGTGAAGACAGGTTCGTGATTTTCAACCACAGAGGTGATAAAATAGAGCGAGTCTGTTACATAAAATCTTTTAAGTTCAACCTTTCGGTATCCATAATCCTTCATGATTAACGATTTTTTTGTTTTCCGCACGAATAAATTCGTGCCTACAAACGTGCTACCTAATCACATCACAATTTCTGAATAAGCCCTCTTATATCTTTCTTCTCTATATTTTCCGTCACGAATTTTTCGACATATTTCCCTATTATGTCACATTCTATATTTACCAAATCTCCTGGCTTCGAATCACCAAAAATTGTGGCCTCCTGCGTATATGGAATAATATTCACTGAGAATTTATTACCATCCACTTTATTCACTGTCAGGCTCACACCGTCCACTGCGATTGACCCCTTTTCCACTACATATCTTGAAAGCTCTGGTACCAAAGTGACCCAAATTTCCTTTGATTCTCCCTTCTGCTCAATTGAAGTCATCCTTCCAATCCCATCCACATGCCCATTGACAATATGGCCACCTAGCCTATCTCCCATCCTAAGCGCACGCTCAAGATTTACCCTGCTACCTACCCTGATCCTCGAAAGATTTGTCCTGTCGAGCGTTTCATGAGATGCCTCTACTTCAAATGTACCCTTACCCAATGTTACCACAGTTAGACAGGTGCCATTTATTGATATACTCTCCCCCTGCTCCAGTTCACCAACATTAATTTTGTTTGTTGAAATAACAAAAACAACATCTTTTGCCTTCTTCGTGATCTTATCAACCTTACCCAAATCCTCAACAATTCCCGTAAACATCTTTATCTTCCTTTCTTTAAGAAGAATGTGTCAAAAAGTATCAAAATTACGCCAATTGTTATAGCCGAATCGGCAACATTGAATGGTGGCCACTGATAATGGAGATTTCCAAACCAGTGAAAACCCAGAAAATCGGTGACGTAACCAAATCTGAATCTGTCAATCGAATTACCAATTGCACCGCCAAGAATGAGGCCAAGAGAAACAGTTAAGACAATATCGTCTTCTGCTACTTTCTTTAAAAATATGAATATCGCCAGTATGGCTACAACAAGAACGACAACAAACAAGGGAAATCGCAGGCTTTCGGGTAAATCTCGGAGGATACCAAAAGCCGCACCCGTATTTCTGAGATGTGTGATATCGAAGAATGGTAATACATTTATCCTGGTATAAAGTGGGAGATTAGTCGTGATAATCCATTTACTTATTTGATCAACCACTATTATTACAAGAGAAACAGAAACGGCTAATTTATATTTATTCATACCTTTAGCATGATTATATCGGATCAACAAGCGAGTTCAACAAATTCTGTAGGAGAGCCATCCCTTCGGCAAGGTCAGGACAGGCTTGGCGCGACGTGGAATCGCGGCTAGATGCCGCTCGTATGTGCGGGACTGGAAAGTCCCGCCTATCGTAAGGATAAAAGGATGATATGCCTTTACAGTTTATGGAAGGCCGATTCTTAGGAAAACCACCCTTCGACAAGGCTCAGGGTGACCGGATACGTTATATGGATAGCACCTTAGCCTCAGCACGAACAAGTTCGTGCCTACAGTAATAATTTTTCATTTATTTCAACTTTGCCCACCCACTCCGTTCTACAAAATCAATAGCGTAATCTCTCGATTTACCATCGGGATCAAGGGATATAATTCTTTGAAACCTACTTATTGCTCCATCATAGTCGCCTGTTGAATAGAGATTAATACCAAGAAGCTTTAGATTTTCTAATTCTAGATCCATTGAAGGCAGACCCAACCATTCGGATTGTTTGAGATAGGAGACGGACTTTTCGAATTCCCCGTTTTTGTAAAATATCCGCCCGAGCAAATAATAGGCAGGTGAATAATAGGGGTCATTCCTTATTATTTCTTCCAATGAAGTTACTTGAACTAAATCATCTGTAGTAGAAAAAAACTCCCGACTCTTTTCTTCTATCATCCCGCCAGCCGAGATCGCTGAAATCTTTATGTCCAATTCCCTTTCCAGATCATCTGTAACTGGGAGCATTAGCAGATTTTTAAAGACTGTTTGCGCTTCCTCAACCTGCCCTGTTTGCCAGAGAAGATTTCCTCTCAGGTTTTCAAGAATGGCGTTATCAATATCAGGGAATGAAAAGCCATTTTCGAGAAGCTTTCTCAGCTCGTCATAATCTTTATCAAAATAGTAGGAGTAAGCGAGACTTTCGATAACTCCTGGATCATCTGGATTTAATTCAGAGGCCTCAAGAAAGAGGTTTTTTGATCCGTAAAAATTGCCATCATCAAATTCCTTAACCCCCATTTGTTTTAACACCCCAATCCTTCTTGGACACCTACCCTGAAATATACTGGGTTCTTGAAACACGTATATTGCAAGACTATTTAACTTTGGAGGAATCGTAATTCCATCTAAGAAAGATCTCCATTCCTTTGTAAGCTCATCCAGACTGTTCCCATAAACCGAAAAGTCTCCGGTTTTATAAAGAACTTTGAATCTTTCAATTCCGTATCTACCAATCAGATACCGTGAAAAGGAACCCATAAGCGTATAACTTTTTCTTGGAGGCGCATACCAGAATCCAACACCGACTATGGACTTTATGTCGGGAGCATCTCCCAAATCAATCATTGCTTTTGACCATTGGTGATGTGTGTAGCTATCCCTGCTCCAATCGGAAGCTACTGCAAGCCCTTCAATCAGCCCAACTTTAGGGCTAATATGAAGAATATTCATCCCAAATCCGGAAGACATAACATGCGCAAGCTCATGCTTTAAGACTGGATCGGGAAATGTATCGTAAACAAGATGGATTTCATTCTTGACAGGATTTGCTACGGTGGTCTCACCAGCCCCAATCAATTTCTTCCTCGTCTCTGTATCGGGATAAATATAGGATCGGATCTTCTCGCCTGGATTGACCTTGAACAGATCTTTTAATTGATTGAACCTCCATTCATGATCATCTGCGATGAGGCGAATATTTTGCGCTACTTTAGTACCCGGAGAATAATAAATCACAAAATGCTCTGTTTCATAAGATGAATTCAGGTAATTTTGAGTTATATATTTCCTGGTATAGCTTATTCCAATCTCATTTTCGTTTAGGTAACCAATGATTAAAACACCAACGATTGATAAAAAAATCAATATATCCCAAAAACCCCCCACCCCATGTTTAAATCCGCTGATTAGCCTGACGGAAATCAGGAAAAGGATTCCCCAGCACAAAGTCAGAATTCGATAGACTATAAAGGTTGTTGTAATAGGAATGACTTCATCGTATAGAGGACCTGGGAAATACCCGATAACAATATTATAGAAAAAAAATGAAGCATCATTATAAACTCGCCATATGGAAAAACAGATTGTGGAAATAAGGATAAGCGCAGCTACCAAGAATCCCCATCTTGAGAAAAGGGTTCCGCACAAAATACCCAAGCCGGTTGAGAAAAACACCGTAACAAGAGGAATCAAGAGATAAAAATAGAGTCCCTCTCTTATAAAGCAATCCTGTTTCAGCATAGAACTTGCAAGGCCTATTACAAGGGGACAGAATGCGATCAAATAATTAGTTATGAAAATTGTAGATATTAGATCACCGAATCTTTTTTGACTTCGGAACTTTGTACTAAATTCAATGCCTGCGAATTTTGAGGATATAAAAACTGATCCAAAAGCTAAAATAAACGAACTCGCTAAAGAGTACTCATACCCCAGTGTTCCAATAAGAGGTAAGAAGGTTATTGCTATTGATATTAGTATCACTAAAGCAATTGATATAATGACTTTGATTGAAAAGAATATGTCTCTTAAAAACATCGGTTAGCGCTCCGAATTCCTATACAATGAGTACCATTAATATCGGCTTGGTTGAAAAAAATACATCAATACTCTTAAATAATGAATAACCCTGAGCGAATCTTTAGATTATTAGCACATGAACAAACAGTCTCTTCGGTCATTGCTGTAAATGTCAAGTAATTGGACGACAGAATCCAAAAAATAATAAATTTTCTCGAAACTTACTCATCTGTCATCCTCGAATGTTTTAATCGGGGATCCATGGTTTAGTCTTTTATTTTCTTTGTCTTGATACAAAGAAACAAAAATCAAGGGCTGACAAAAAATTAGGATTTATTAAAATCTAAGGGATTGTCCCCGAATTATCTAACATTTACAATCGCGAGGGTATCGAAGCGATCTCGTAGCTAACATGATGCGACTAACCCTGCGGGAAGCCGAGGCCGATTCGTGAGTTCAGTAAACCTATACTGAGCTATTCAAGAGAATTTACATCCTTCTTTTCAGGCTTCCAATTCTTTGTTGATCCTCTCTGCTGTTTTTTTCGCGT
>DASWID010000032.1 GCA_036397855.1 Thermodesulfobacteriota bacterium
CCTTACCGTACGCTGGAATGTCAGGATCAACTTTTACCGCCTCCTGGGCAGTTACTGATGAAAGGTCTAGTATTAGAATGAACCCTAGAGTAGTAACCATGCAGCTTAAACGTTTAAAACATTTTGTCCATCTAGACATAACGATATTCCTCCTTTTCTAAATTTTGAGATAGTTAACATGTATTATGTTAAGAAAGTGTTAATAGAAGATGAATGCAATGTTAACCAAGGTATCGTATCGCCGTATTGGGGTAATGAAGCTTAACTTAATTTGGCTAAAGTTAAAAAGCGCTCAAGTTCAGGGTGCCTACTCTTAATAGGGACTTAATGTAATCTTAAATTCGTATTAACATGTCTTATTTAGTATAGATTTGGATTTAGGTAAATTTCCTAAGAACCGGGTATCTAGGGACGATAATTCACTGGTTTAAAATTCAAAAGGGCAAAGAATCTCGGGAAAGATGTGATAATAGATAGGGGTTTTATAGTAAGAACCATTTAGAGGTGTTAACCCTATCAGGTAGTTCGAGTTAATAGGGTTTTTGTTGGAGATGGTTCCTGGACATTTAGAATGCTTGGAAAAATATGGAGATAAGGGCAGTTGCTCAAATAGCTAGAAGGGAGTGGGAGAACATAGCCATATCGCTTGAAGATTGTGGTGATATTGGCAAATTTGACGTTGAGCATCATATAAGCGACAATCCCGGCTTGATCAAGAACTTGATTGAGATGGAAAATAAGCTTCATTTATATGACTACCTTACATCAGAGGCCGCATCCGTGTTTACAGAACTCGCTTACAAAGCGGCCGAGAGGCTTGGGCTTAAGGGCAGTATCGCCAGGTCATTTGGCGCAGGATATAGTTGGGTTAGAACTGGCTGGTTTGATCTCATGTGGCTGGATTTCGAAGATATTTATGATTTAGAAGAGCATTTGGTCAAACAAATATTCTTCTTTAAGATCTTCTTCCCAAACTTTGTCGATCTGAATTGGTGTTTTGATAGTCCTTCCATTATACAAAACTTTAATGCGGTGTATGCAAGGTTTGTCGTATGGCAGAATAAACCAGAGGGGTATGTCCAAGATTACAAGCTCTATAAAGAGCAAATTGAGCCGATATGGATAGGCCTGTCAATGATCCTCGACAGCCCGATTGGCAATTGCAAGAGGCTTAGGGGTTATATCACGACTAACATAATATATCAAATTAACGTCAGATAGGCACCTTCACTATAGGATGCCTGGAATACGAAAACATTTCCTGAGTTAAATGGACATTCCGAGAGTTCATCTCCAGTACCACCAATATATGGAAATTCCGGAATAAATTTTTTTTATTCAGTGGATTTTATCTGCACAGGGTAGTGTAATTATAAATCTGCTTCCTTTTCCAACTTCGCTTTCGACATTTATTTTACCATTGTGTATTATTGCTATATGCTTTACGATGCTGAGTCCGAGACCGGTCCCCCCTTGGTTTCTTGACCTTGTTTTATCGACTCTATAAAACCTCTCGAATACCCTGTTTAGATTTTCCTTCGGTATTCCAATTCCCGTATCGGCTACTACTAAGTCAATATTTGAGTCATGACCATATGCATCGATAACGATACTCCCTCGTTCGGGTGTGTACTTAACCGCATTATCGATGAGGTTTATTAACATCTGTTCCAGCAAAAATCTATTACCCTTTATGCTTGATATACCCTCCTTAACGTTTATTTCGACTTTAAGGTTTTTTTCCGATATCTTTCTTCTCAATGATTCGTAAGATGATGTGACAACTTCTTTTATGTCAACAACTTCAAACTCGGAGTTCTTCATTTCTAACGAAAGTGACTCTTTACTTTCTATTTCTGATAGGACGAGTAGATCCGAAACTATATTGATGAGCCTGTCTGTATGCCTCTTAATAATGCTCAGGAAATGTCTCCTTTCGTGGGGGTTTTCATAAGCTTCTTCCTCAAGTGTTTCTGTATAACCCTTAATGGCTGTGAGTGGGGTTCTGAGCTCATGAGAGACATTAGCAATGAAATCTGCCTTTATCTTTTCAAGGCTCTTGAAGTCGGTAATATCAAATACGACAACAATTAACACCTTTTCGGGATAATCCAATGTGCTGACATTTACCAGATAGTTTCTCTCCCTCGGGTATAAAATGGAGATTTCCTTTTTTGAGCTCTTGTTAGTCTTGAAAATGTTTTCAATGAGCTCATTGATATCCTTATTCCTTAAAACCTCCCAGTATCGCTTATTGACTGGATTATCCTTTATATCAAACATTTCAGATAATGCATCATTTGTTAGCATAATCTTACCTTTTGTTGATAGAAGCATCACTCCCTCATTCATTGAACTGAGGACTGCCTGGAGTTGCCTTTTCTCAAAGTCAACTTTTTGGAACAGCTCGTCCAGTTTTTCCGCCATTTTATTTAAGGCGAGCGAGACCTTCGAAAGCTCACCTTTTCTCTCCTTAGCGGGTATGTTAACTTTAAAATTCCCCTTCGCTATTTCTCCGGAAAGATTAATTATTTTGGATAGAGAGTTGGTAAAGGTTTTAGAAGACATGTAAGCGAGTATTAGAGCAACTATTATGAGAATAAACCCAGTGTAAATAATCTTTGCTTCTATAGGTAGAAAAGCCTCTCTAACAGAGCTGGTTGGTAAAGATGTTCGAACTACGCCCTGTATTCTCCCTTCTGAGTCCTTGATTGGAACTGCGACATAAACCATGTCATTGTTTATCGTATTACTATGACGCGTGCTTTGCCCGATCCCTTTTGATATTGCATCTTTTACCTCCGGTCTATTAGAGTGATTCTCCATCTCAAGCGGATTTGAGCTTGAATCGCCAAGTACATTTCCTGACCTGTCAATAAGGGTGATTCTTATGTTTATCTTTTTCCCGATTTCGGAAACTAAGGAGCTTATTTCATTTCCTCTATCTCTTGAAATTGGAAAATTTATGAAACCCCTGATTATATTCGCGGATGTAAGTAGTCTTTCCTTTATGAGGGATTCATCGTATTTTTTTAATTCACCGATTGTAAGAAAGGTAAACAGGGAAAATACAAGGGTGATTATTATAAAAATGGCTAGGAACTGTTTCCAAAATAATCTCAGATCCTTTACTCTCCTTCCAGCTTATATCCAATCCCCCTAATAGTTTTTATCATATTTCCGGCTTTGCCAAGTTTTTCTCTAAGGTTTTTTATGTGCACATCGATTGTTCGATCGTAAACCAGCTTGTCGTCGCCCCAGAGCCTTTTCTTCTTTAAAAGCTGATCTCTCGTGAAAACACTTCCTCTTCTTTCCAGAAAAACCTCAAGGATTTTAAATTCCGTAGTTGTAAGATCGATCCTTTTGCCATTAACGGTTACTTCATATCTATCAGAGTTTAGAGAAATTGGTCCAATCTCTAATTTTGGCTCCTTCCCTTCTTTACTATTTACTCTTCTCAGAAGACTTTTTACTCTTGCTGTCATCTCCCTTGGGCTGAATGGTTTTACGATGTAATCGTCAGCCCCGATTTCCAGACCAACAACAACGTCTGCTTCGGACGCCTTGGCTGTGAGCATTATGATCGGAATAGAAGAGGTGCGGGATCTGTTTTTTAACATTCTGCAAATCTCGAGTCCATCTATCCCAGGTAGCATTATGTCCAGCACAACCAGATCAGGAACTATTGACTCTAAAAATAATAGAAAATCTCTTCCATTATGGAATTCCTTGACTTTGTAACCTTCCCTCTTTAAGTGATGGCTTACGAGGTTAACTATATCCTCTTCGTCATCGACTATGGCTACTACCTTATCGCTCATTCACTGTCTCCCCGCAATTTAATTTTACATTACTATTATAGATTGAGACAGCCTCATAGCAACAAGTCTCTGCAAACCTTAACAGAATCTTAACTAAATTTTCATTTCGAGTTAATTTTCCCAAACTATTATTCTCATGAATTCATGAAAAAGGAGGAACGGATGATGCTTATACGAAGATTGATTCTTGGTGTAGTGCTTGGTGTTAGTCTGCTGGTTGTAGAGCCATATGCTCAGGAGCTTGGCGGCAAGCAAGTTGCCCAGAGTAGGAGTCAGATTGAAGAACTGAAGCAGCAGATTGATGAGATTCAGAGGCAGAATCAGCAGCAGATCGATGCGCTTCAGAAAAAGATAGAACAGCTAGAGTCGCAAAGGGCAGCCGATAAAGAGCAGATCGAAAAGGTGGTAACTGAGGATAAGGATGCCTGGTATAAAAAGTTCAAAGCGGGATATGATAAGGGATTTTTTCTTGAGTCCGACGATGGAAACTTTGAGATGAAGATGAAGTTTCGCACACAGCTTCGGCTTTCGGTAGACAATACTGATGATAAGCAAACCGGCGAGAAGAACACCGCAACAGATTTTAATGTTAGACGTTTCAGAATATATTGGGAAGGACACGCTTTCAGGCCCTGGTTCAATTATCTATTCCAGATTAGTGCTGATAACAATGGGAATTTTATAGTTAGAGACGCATATCTTGATGCCGCCTACGATACAAGGATCTTCCCGAGACTAGGTCAGTCCAAGGTTCCATTCAACAGGGAAGAGCTCACATCTTCATCCGAACTGCAGCTTGTAGATAGGTCAATTGTGAATGACGAGTTCAAGTACGGACGTGATAGAGGCGTGGCTGCTTATGGTCTCTTGGCGAATATGTTTACCTATGGATTCGGTGTATATAATGGCGATGGTCTAAATGGCACCAGCGTTGATTCAAACCTTCTATACGTCGGAAGAATCCAGTTCAATCCCTGCTGCGGTAAATTAAAGTATAGCAGTACCGGTAGCTTTCCGATCGGGGGCGCTTACAAGTTAGAACCCATGAATTTTAAGGAAAAGGAGCCACTACTCGCTTTTGGTGTTGCAGGTGCGACGCTTCCTGGTCTTAACATCGCTCAAAAGCAACCCGATAATAGTTTACTTGACGATAGGATGAACGAACTCGGTGTACAGTTCGCAGACGTTAGCTCTATCACTGCCGATGTCAATTTCAAGTATCAAATCTTCAGTATTACAGGCGAATACGATGGACGATGGATTAAGCCAGAAGGGGCGAACGCTGACGCTGTACTACCCGTATCCGATTTAGGTACAGTCTACGATCAGGGATTCGAGGCCCAGGCCGGCATATTCTTAGTTCCCCATGTGCTGGAGTTGGCTGGCAGATACGCTTATATTCGCTTCGATAGAGATCAAGGCTTAATTCCCGACGAGCGTCAACCGAAAAACGAATGGGCGGTGACACCCGGAATTAATTACTACATCACTCACGATAACAGATGGAAAATCCAGCTTGACTACAATTATATCAAAACCTCATTCTTAACAGGTGCTGATACCAATGAGAATCTATTTCGAATTCAGCTTCAAACGTATTTTTAAGTTGGCTTGGATATAACTTAGATCTCCCTTATAACCTTCTTTAAAAAGCTGACCCGGCACTGGTAAGATCGGTGCCGGGTTTGTTTTATACGAAATGGTCATATGTAGAGGAAGGCTTTCCATACCTTGTGAATATACAGGAGTACTTTAGTCCTTCATTCCATGTCATCCCCTTATTCTTTTAAGGAAAACAAAAATTTAATGAGCGGAATTTTTTAATTTCTTCTAACTGATTTATTCGGCCAATAATCAACACGGAAATGAGTATTCCAATGGTTTCTTTTGGGCACCTTGGTATTCTTTAAATCTTCTACAGTTTTTTCCCATATTATGACATATCCTCTTAATGATTGGTGATTAGACCTCAGGGAGGCCATTACCTCCCCGAGGTGGTCTTGTTGTCCCATGGTGTTAGCCTTGCTAGCCACCTTGGCACCTTATGTTTATATAGATTGTCTCCAGAGGATCCTCATGTGACAGAACAACCCTTCGACGAAATACCGGAAAATTTGTCAGTTTTCTAATCAGCAGAAATTAGGCTAAGCCGATCACAGAGTACCACTGAAAAATTACAACTGTCAGTAAAATAGATGAGTATATTGTATGTCACGGGGCTAATGTGTCAATCATGACAGGCACTTACGGCTCCTCTCATAATGGGCATAATAGATTTTGCCCCCTTTGTCCGGGGATTTATAGTTTGCATTCTTTACTTGACAATGATGAGTAATATAGTTATTAAAAAATAATATAGTTATTAAAAAATCAGTATCGCCAAATGTCGAAGATTTGAGTCAAATTGCAACGGCTAACAACAATATCAAGATAAGGGGAAAATTTCTAATGTGTAAACAGGGACGCTATATGCGGACTGCTTTAGGAATATTTATTCTATCATTCTTTTCGTTATTCATATTTATCCTGATATCCTCTTTCACACAAGCTGAAGAAAAAGCAAACCAGGTTAATGATCAACAACAAGGGGCCGTAAGAGAAAGAGACATTGAGCCCGAGGCTGACAAAATTTTAAAAGAGATGGGGGACTTCTTGAAAAATCAAAAGGAATTCAGTGCCACAGCTGATGTCACACTTGATGATGTTTTACCTTCGGGAGAAAAGCTTCAGTATTCTGCCACCAATAGCTTCGTTATACATCGTCCTAACAAAATTTATGCCCAGACTGTAGGCGATATCGGTATAAAAAAATTCTGGCATGATGGAGAAAGCATCACCCTGCTTGACGTAGATAAAAATGTATATGCGCAGGAAAAGGCCCCCTCTAATATTGACAACGTGCTTGACCATCTGATGGAAGATTATGGATTTTCGTTGCCCCTTGCAGACTTTGTATTCAGTGATCCGTATTCAGATTTGAGTGAGAATGTTGAAGATGGTTATTACGTCGGATTGCACAACGTACGTGGTATGAAGTGCAATCACCTTGCTTTTGTCCAGGAAAATTTAGATTGGCAGCTCTGGGTAAAAGAGGGCAAGGAGCCTGTTCCATGCAAGATCGTAATCACCTACAAGGATGTTCCTGGCTTACCACAGTACACAGCGGTCTTTACAGACTGGAATTTTGGAACGAAGGAACCCGATTCAAAATTCAGAGCCGATTCGCTCGAGGGTGCGGAGAAAATAGAATTTTTGAAAATTAAGAAGCAAATTAAGAAATAAAATTTTTGGTCCAGGGGTAAAAGATAATGAGTGACCAACAAAGATTAAACAAGAAATTCAATATAGCATTTTCGATTATCACACTCTTATGTAGTCTTGTACTATTGGTCCCGACTGAGGCTCTCACGCGTGGCAGAGGAGGAGGCGGCGGTGGAGGAGGGAGGGGAGGTGCTGCTAGAAGCGGGGGAAATTTTGGCGGCGGAGGGTATGGCAGCGTAAGACATTCAAGTGGAAGTTTCAAGTCATCAAGATCCAGTTATCAGGGTAGTCGTTCAAGGGAATTTAGCGGAGGAAGTTTTCAGGGGAGTTCTGGTCAGCGTTCTACGACCCGACAACAATCTGCTCCGCAAAGACAGACAACGAGTAGAGAAAGATCTGGGCAGCGACAGGATTCACGATCAGACCGGCAAACCGGGCGTCAAGATTTATCCAGTCAGAGACAGGACACCAGATCTGAGCGATCGGGAAATCGCCAAGATAATATTTCGGAACGACAGGGTGGTAGGACTGACCGAACCCAAATTCGACAGGACGCAAGAACCGAACGGCAAGGGAACAGGATAGACTTTGCGGACGATCACTGGAGTGGTAGATATAATTATTATCACAATCATTACCATAACTGGAATTACTGGTATGGGGGCTGGAGTAATTACTACGGGTTTCTGGCGTTTGGAACTGGGTTGGCGATAGGTGCCCTGATTGCATCAATACCGTATAATTCAGAGACGGTTATCGTCGAAGGTGATAAATATTACTACTCTGATGGGGTTTACTATTCACCTGAAGGATCGGAATATGTTATTGTGCCACCGCCGAGCGGGGCAACCGTAACGGCTTTGCCTCCCTCATGCTCTACAACTACAGTAGGTTCATCAATTTATTCCGACTGCGGAGGAATTTATTACCAACAAGTTGGGAATGGATGGAAGGTTGTTGACCCACCTGTAGGTGCGATAATTACGGAACTCCCAGAAGGTGCAATGGAACAGAACGTGGGTGGACAAAAATACTATTTCTATGCGAACGCCTATTATCAGCCCTTTTACAGCGGTAGTCAGGTTGTTTATATGATAGTTGAAGACCCCACGGCTTAGATTCTCATATCGGTAAAAGCAAATCCTTGTTTTAAACCGAGAAATGAAATTCCCTGCCCCGAGGAGGCTGTCTGACCATTATCGATAATGGTCTAAATATGGCTTCTCAGAATGGCCCGGGATAAAAGATCGGCAAACTGAGAGGGGTTTTGCGCTACGCCAAGAATACCGATTTTCGCATTTATCGGACAGCGGGAATATCAAACCAGAGCTTTTTCATTCTTCTAACTAACTATACCACCAACAACAAGCATCGATATCAGCTTTCCTACCGATTTCTTGGGTAATGAGGTGTTTTGAAGCTCTTTTACGGTCTTCTCAATATCATAATTTGTTCTCTTTATAGTAGCCTCGCCGTCTTCTATAACGGCATAAGATGCCCTTGGGTTGAAATCCCTGGGTTGCCCCACAGAGCCCGGATTTAAGTAAGTAGTTCCACCCACCTTCTTTATATATGGTTTATGCGAATGTCCTGTAATTACGAAGTCATGATGCAACCGACTGTTCGGTCTATCATAATCAGGCATTAAAATGTCGTCAGGGTCTGTATGAAACGACATTCCATCGTTGCCATAAGTATGGGTAATATAAAATCTCATGCCTTCAATAATAAATCGATCATGTTTTGGAAGCGTCCTGAAAAAGCCGATTTCTTCACTCTCGAGCAGCCCCTCTCCCCATTCCCTGGTTTTTTGCGAGAGCTTCTTTAGTTCATTGGAACAAAGACACTTACTGCCATAAGCCATAGCGTGGTCATGGTCACCCCTCACACCCCTAAATTGTCCACATGACGAGTTCATCAGAAACCTGGTGCACTCCCTCGGATTAGGCCCAAAATCTACTATATCACCAAGGAATATAAGGTATTCGTAACTTTCGTTAGATAGAATGCCTTCTAAGGCATGCCAATTAGCGTGAATATCTGATAATATTAGAATTTTCATAATATTTCATATTCTAGCAGCTCTGTATGAAGCTAATATTAAGGAAATGTTAAAATGCGGTTATTGCACATTTGAGATGCAATGTCATAAGAGGGCAAAAGATATCAAGAATTATTATCAGTTTGATGTTTATGGATTGATAAATGCCTACGCGTTAATTGCACATCAGTGCCTGAAATTATGATCACTATCGCATATTGACAAAGGTCAATTTTTCAACTACTTTTTGGTATTAAAAAAATATAAAAATATTAAAAAAACCTCTTGACAAAAGTTTATATATTATTTAGAGTTAGGAAAGATTCTAAAAACTTAAAGGAGGTAAGGAGAGATGAGTAAAGCCAAATGGCTAATATTGTTCCTATTGGCTCTTGTTGTTGCAGTTCCTTCCTACGCGGTAGAGCTAACCTTGGGGGGCTTCCCAAGCTACATGCGTACAAGAGCCACGTTTATTAAAGGCGCAACATTTTTAAGTACCATGAGCGATAGAAACGCTCAAAGGCTTGGTTTCAACGATAATGACGATAACATAATGTTTGTAGATACCAGACTCCGTCTAACCCCTCAGTTAGTCCTTAGCGACAAGGTCACTATCAGGGCACAGGTAGATGTTTTTGACAACAATATATGGGGTGGCATCGGAAGCGGATTCGTTGGAAACCCGGGCACTAATGCTGCTGCCGGCAGTACACTAGTCAATTCCGCAGATACTCCGAACAGCAGGTTTCGTGGCGCATTGTTGACAAACCAGATAGCCGGAGACTGTGCTAGAGGTACGGATGGATTTGTCAGGCCAAATGGCCAGCTTGCTACAACGGTTTGCGGATTTTTTAATCCAAACGATGCGACAGACGACGCACAATTTTTCAATGTCCGTATGCTCCATGCCGATATAGTGCTCCCATATGATTTGGGATTCGTAAGAATCGGTAGGCAGCCGTTTGACTGGGGTCTTGGAATTCTCGCAAATGGTGGCTGGGATCCACAGTCAGACCTTGGATTTGTGCTCGACAGGTTCCTCTGGCTTAAGTCCTGGGGGCTTGGCGGAGATGCCGGAACCTTCACGGTGGTTTTCGTCACGGATAGATTTACCCAAGGTCAGAGCTTGGAAACCGGTCTTGGCGATGGCTGGGATGGTGGCGCCGTTGCCTTAATTTACAACAATCCCAACATCATGGGGACAAATTTAACTGTCGGTGGTTATGTGTTCCCTTATATCCATCAAGAAGGGGTGCTATCAATTCCTCCTGTTGGTGGACAGAATGCCGGACAGCCTTTTGATATTGATCTGCAGCGTCTAACCCTTTGGGCAGGCTTGATTGATTTTAAGACAGATCTCTGGAGGTTTGTCGGTGAGATACAGGGTGCACAGGGAGAGGTCGAGACCAATTTAGGCGGTGTTCTCCCCAATTTCGATATTACGCAGCATAACCTGCTTTTTGCCGTGAGAGCTGAGGTTTATCCCGGATGGCCGATTAAACTGGTAGCCGCAGAGTTTGGTTGGGCTGGTGGTGATAATACAAATACGAAGGACGTAGAAGGAAACGCGATTGTGTTTAGCCCCGCCTATAACCTTGATAACTTGATGTACAAACACATAATACCAAACATTTACAGGATTGAGGGTAGCGTAATAAACTCATTCTATGCGAGGGCCTGGGGAACCGTAAAGATTGCAGACCCGCTTTCCTTCACACCTCAGGTAGTCGTTGGATGGAATGAAGAGACCAATTCTCCCCTTTACCCATCGGGCACGTTTGGGCAGGGAGTTAATACAAATGTCGATAGGTACCTAGGTACCGAAGTTGAGGGAACACTTACCTGGCAGGTATGGCCTGGCGTGAACTTTGACGTAATTGGCAGCTTAGTATTTGCTGGTAGTGGTCTAAAGCAACTGGAAAAGCAACAGGCATCTGCTGTGATGAACTCAACCAGTAACAACACGTTACCCAACCAGTTCAACGCATTTAGATTTCCTTGGGCTGTACAAGGAAGGCTCCTAATTTACATAGATCAGTTCTTTAAATAAAAAAGTAAAATGTTTTGGGGAGATTCCATGGGAATTTCCCCACGTTTTTTTGTTCTGTTAATCGATAAACCCTTCTGTTTGATTCTATCCAAGCAGAAGGGTTTATTGCTTTTAGCAGAGAAATTTTGTATAAATTCCATAACGTTAAGTTAAAATAAGGTTTAGATGACTGTAGCCAGAAATTAGTATGAATTACAGACATTTCAATCTTTTAATCATATTTATAATCGCTTTGTCATGCACGGATTCAGGCGAAGAGTCTGGCAGTTCATCTAATGGTGATAAACAGGGTAGGTACGCTCTGGTAAATGCATTTCCCAGTATTTCATTCGATAGACCGCTCGATATACAGAATGCAGGCGATGGAACAGACAGGCTTTTTGTAGCTGAGCAAAGGGGTGTGATCCATGTTATCGATCCAGACATTGGCGAGGCTAAGGTTTTTTTGGACATAAGGGATCGAGTTTTTTTTGATGGAGACCAAAGGGGGATCTTGGGGTTTACTTTCCACAGAGATTATGAAATTAACGGATTCCTTTATGTCTTTTATATTGCAGAAAAACCACAAAGAACAGTGATATCGCGTTTTACGGTGAGTAGTTCAGATCCAGATCAAGCCGATCCGGGAAGCGAGTTAATCTTATTGGAAATTGACCACCGCACACAAGTGGAGCCTGGGACTTGCGTTTGTGGGGGTCAAATTGCCATGGGGCCGGACGGCTACCTTTATATTGCAGTGGGTGTTACTTCAATTGCAAATGGTCAGGATACTTCAAGTTTGTTTGGCTCCATCCTGCGTATAGATGTGGACAATCCACAGAACAGT
>DASWID010000033.1 GCA_036397855.1 Thermodesulfobacteriota bacterium
ATATCAAACGAGTGCTATACACCAACCGAAAAGCAGATAGAGGAGGCTAAATATCAACTCGACTTCTATCATGAAATGGGAGGCGGCTCTATGTTTGATCCAAAGACAGGGCAGATGATAGACGAGGCAACTGCAAAGATAACGCTTATGAGGGTTTCTAAGGCTTACATGGCAGGGCTTGTGGATAAGGAATATGTAGATTCCATGGCCAACAAAAGTAAATCCATTACAGGCTACGATATCAGGAAAGGTAAATAAGAATTTACATCAATGAACAACAAATAAACTGGAAAGTATGTCCAAATGATTACCTAATTCTAATGTCTCTTCTATCCTTAAATCAAACGAGCCAAACGCTTTAATACGTATTGAAAATGCAAGCCTGATTGAGTGTGGATTGCGTTGTATGATCCATTTCCCTCGTAATTAAAAACTCCGCAATAGGCTGAAAATTAATTAAGGCTGGAAGACAGATGTCATTTGAGGACTTGAGGGCTATTTGACTCTTATTTGCGAACTCTTGATCTTCTTTCGCTGACCCAATCACTTCCGAGGTAGATAAATGGCTTTTTTTCTCAATTTCTGTGTCATTGACCTCTTTCATGTCATCACCTCGTTTTTTTGATGAATCGTCGCCAAATTCAATCATCGACACATCATTTATCAGCGGTTTAGTTTCAACCTTTGCAGAATTTACACCTTTCCCAGTTTTTCCATTTTTCAGGTAGTTAAAGTGAGCAAGGACTTTATCTACGTAATTGATGGTTTCTGAATAAGGTGGGATTCTATACCCATACTCGATTACAGCTTCTTCCCCAGCATTATATCCCGCAAGCGCCAGTCGAAGATCACCGTTAAACATTCTGGTAAGTTTCTTGAAGTACTTCACCCCCCCCCTTATATTTTCCGCCGGATCATATGGGTCGCTCACACCATTTCTTCTGGCGGTCTCAGGCATTAACTGCATCAACCCCATAGCACCTTTTGGGGATACTGCACTCGGGTTAAAGTTAGATTCAACCTTTATTATTGCTTTTATGAGCCTCGGATCGATCCCATTGTAACTCGCTCTTTCATTTATGTGATAGTCGAAGTTGTTTGAATACTTAAACGAGCCGGGGGACCGATGGCGAGAGACTCCAATGGTCTGCCAGGGGATTTTAATACGCTTATAGCCCTTTTCTTTCGGAGGAATGTTAGTAATATAAATTACGCCATTCTTTGTCTTTTGATAGAACATTTGCGCACTGGAAGGAAAAGCAGAAAAAGATAAGACAGAGGTAAATACAACGACAAAGGTCAAATTTACTATTCTAAACTTTTTTCTTAATTCCATCCCCCCTCCTTCATGAAGGACCAATTAATTGAAAGTTAAAAATCGTCCATATTTTAAACCCTCATAACGAATTTGTCTATAGTCTTTTTTCGTTCGCCAACAATCCAGTGTTCTTTAGGATCGATCATATGAAGTCTTTCTTAAAACTCGCTGCATTACTCAAGATATCCCTTAGGCGCGCCAAATTGCCCTTCTCTATCGTAACCCTGATTTTCTCGATCTCGTTCTTAAAATCCTCTATAGCTGCAAGCACATTTTCCCTATTAGCCATAAAAATGTCGCTCCACATTTCCGGCGAACTCTCACCAATTCTTGTAAAGTCCTTTAGACCTCCACCAGCAAAATCTAAGATATCTGGGGTCCACCCTTCAGGTGCTATCGAGTTTAATAACGCATAAGCGACTGTGTGGGGAAGATGACTTACATATGCGAACACCCTATCGTGAGCCTCCGGATTCATTGTATAAACCTTAGCACCGATACATTCCCAAAGCTTCCTTACCCTACTAAGTGATTGATCATCGGTATTAACAGTTGGAGTAAGTATACACTTCTTCCCCTTAAAAAGTTCAGAGCTGGCATGAAATATGCCAGAGCGTTCGGTTCCAGAGATAGGATGTCCTCCGACAAAACTAACATCCTTCGGTAACAGGTTCTCAATCTCCATCACTACCTTTGCCTTTACGCTTCCCACATCAGTTACAGTAGTCTTAGGAGATAAAATGGACGCTAACGATTTCGCGATCTTCGGAATAATCCCCACATAGGTAGCGATCACAACAACGTCCGAATTATTGACAGCATCTCTAAGATCTTTTGAACCCACGTCGATAATATGTTCGCGAATAGCATAGTCAATTGCGCCATCATCGATATCTACTCCATAGACCTCACCCACATTCCCTGCCCGTTTTAAAGCCCAGGCAAGTGATCCCCCTATGAGACCAAGCCCAATTACAGTAATTTTCGAATAGTCCATAGATTAACTCCATTGATTCCCACACTTTTACTTTATAACGTGTCACAGAAGGTTTGTATTATAACATGTATGCAGTTTGGAGGATCGCGAGTCCTTTATTTATTCGTTCAAGGTAGTAGAGACGCAAAATGTTGCGTCTCTACAAAATGGTCACGTAAAAACATATGCGATAGGAAATTTTAGAGGCTAATTCTGAAAACCGCGGCATCGGATAGCCGAGGTTTTCCAACCTCGGAATTGTATATGCCTTTGGTACATTGGTGCCAGATTAATGCATTTGGATATGACAAAGTATGGAGGACTAAAGTCCTCCGCTACACATCAAAAATCGCAGATGGAAGCCGTACCTAGAAAAATGACTTTGCATTTATTGGCAGGAGGGACTCTTTCTATTTACCCAGAACCCTTTTGATTGCCCAGATGAACCGTTCGTTTTCTTCGGGCAATCCAACGGTGACCCGCAGATGCGTTTTCAGCCCATAATTAATCACAGGCCTCACGATAACCCCAAGCTTGAGAAGGGAATTATAAACCGATATTGGATCGGATTTCAAATCAATAAGAATGAAATTGGAAAACGACGGCGTAAAGCATATGTTTATTTTTTTCAACTCCCTGGAAAAATAAGATAGACCATCTTTGTTTATAAGCCTTGCCTTGGATACATGATTGTTATCATCAAGGGCAGCAAATGCAGCTACCTGGGCAAGCAGATTGGCATTGAATGGCTGTCTTACTCGATGCATAGGAGAAATGATCTCCGGCGATGAGATTCCATATCCAAGCCTAAGTCCAGCAAGGCCATAAACCTTCGAGAATGTTCTCACAGTTATCACCGACTTGCCAAGACTCTGATAGTCTAACGAATTCGGATACTGAGGTTCGTCTACGTACTCAAAATAGGCTTCATCTATAACAACAACGATCTCTTCAGGTACCATTTCCAAGAACCACTCGAGCTCTTGTCGCCTAACGATAGTTCCGGTCGGATTGTTGGGATTAGCAATGAACACAGCCCTCGTTTTAGAAGTTATACGTGAATAAATATCCTCTAGATTATGAGTAAGATCTGGCATTGGGGAAATGATTACCCTTGCTCCAACTGCCTGCGTTACTATTGGAAACACAATAAACGCATACTCACCCATCACAGCTTCATCCCCGGCTTTCATGAAGGTTCTTGCGATGATATCTATGACATCGTTCGATCCGTTTCCAAAAATCAAGCTCTCAGGTCTTGTGTTGAGTCTCTCCGCAAGCTTTTGTTTAATGTAATACGCATCACCATCGGGATACATGTTTACAGAAGTCAAGGCCTTTCTTATTGCTTTCTTAGCGAGAGGGGACGGCCCCAATGGATTTTCATTTGAAGCTAGCTTAATAGCATTTCTTATCCCCAGCTCTCGTTCGAGCTCTTGAACCGGCTTTCCAGGAATATAGGGCACTAAAGTATTCACATACTCGTTTGGAGTTATCAAATTACCCCTCAATTAGCAATCGGGAAAATATTAATTTCTTGCTCCCCTTGGATAAGAACCCAAGACCTTTAAGTTAATACACCTTTTCTTCACCCTTGATAATACTTTTTGTATCTTCTTATCATCTGAGTGCCCCAAGAAATCTACAAAAAATATGTATTCCCAAGGCCTCTCCTTAGATGGCCTGGATTCAATTTTTGTAAGATTTATTCTTGCCTCAGCAAAAGGTAGGAAAAGAGAATTCTGCAATGCCCCCGGCTCATCCTTCAGAGAAAATACAATAGAAGTTTTATCATCACCTGTTGCCGGACAACTAACATTGCCAATAACCCAAAACCTTGTCGTGTTCTGAACACTATCCTCAATGTTCTTTTCAACAAACTTCAGCTTATAAATAGATGAGGCAAATTCGCCAGCCACTGCTGCAATCTTCTTGTGTCTGGAAGCTAGTTTTGCACCCTGCGCTGTACTCGCTGTCTCTCTCAGCTCTACATTTCTAAGATGCTTACTCAGCCACTTTTTGCATTGCGCCAAGGCCTGGGGATGTGATGCCAAGATCTCAATATTGTTTATATCTCCGGTCCTTGACAGAAGGCAATGACTTATCTTTTCGAAGTACTCCGAAGAGATCCTCACATCCGATCTTGAAATCATATCTAAAACACCCCCAACCGAACCCTCCATTGAGTTTTCGACAGGAACAATACCAAACGTGCTCCGTTGCCTCTGAACCTCTTCAATGACCTCTTCAAAGCTTAAGAAAGGTACAAGCTCCGTCGAACTGCCAAACTCATGAAATGCGGCCTGATGTGAGTAACTACCCTCTGGACCCAGGTAGGAGACCTTTATAGGTTCTTGAAGCGCTCTGCAGCTTGAAATTATCTCCCGGAAAACACTGCTAACGGATATGTCCGAAAGTGGACCTGTGTTCCTTTTCCTTATTTGCCTCTCAATCTCGCTCTCCCTTACCGGGTCATAGACGCTAGACGAATTTTCTTTCTTAAACCTGCTTATCTCCAACGCGAACCTCCCTCGTTCATTCAAAAGTTCTAGTATCTTATCATCTACCTTGTCAATCTTTTTCCTTAGAATTTCTAGATCTTCGGCAGAAACCATATTTTCCCTAGAGAGTAAAATTTGAATGAATCATAGCTACATGGAAAATGCTTGTCAAATATACTCAAGAGAGTCGTTTTTGTTGAAGGATCGTCAATATAATAGTTGGCCCAAATTTAGCTCATGTCCCCTTTTTTTCAACCTTAGACTCTATTGTTGCTGCATTCTCAAGCACAGACTTCGCAACAAAAACGGGGGCATTCATTCGTGAGGCAAGAGCCAGCGCATCGCTCGGACGCGCATCTATCCTCAATACATTTCCGTTTACTGAAACCTCAACCTGTGCATAAAAAACCTGATCACGAAGATCAACTATCACCACCCTCTCTATCTTTGCATTCATTGTCCGAATGATTGCCGCAACTAAATCATATGTAAAAGGACGAGGTGCCACTTCACCGCTGAGACCGATTTCTATGGCCCTTGCTTCACATAATCCTATCCATATTGGCAGTACCTTTTCCCTCTGTTTATCTAACAAGAGTACAACGGGGGTCTGAGCTACCTGATCGAATCCTATTCCGCTTATATCCATCTGCACCTGTTCAGGTGTCTTCTGCTTTTTCTCCTCACTATCCGAAGTCCTAAGATGTAAAAGAAATATTAAGCTAAGTATCCCTACCAATAACAATGTCGATCTCATCTTTATTACCTCCGATAACTTAGAATATCACATATAGATATTTTTTTCGCCAAATAGTAGATCTTAACAGGAAAAATCCACAACCAGATTTGCAAATCAAAAAGTATTCTTATTTACCTTAAGTAATGAAGGGATGGCCTGATAAGATCCTTTTTTTAGATAGGAAAGGCGAATTGCATTATCAGACAGTTCTAAAATTTCTGAATCTTCGACGTATCTACCTTTTAATGAAACTCCTGTAAGAATCTACAGGGAGTCTCTTACTTAATTGTATAAACACAACGGATTTCCCATATATTCACTGAGGTTGATCCTCATCATCAAGAAAGCAATAACAACTAATCAACTATTGGCGTCTAGTATCTCTCACTACCTTCGGATTGCCAAAGGTCCCTAATATCTTACCCCCGAGAGTTCCATCACCTTTGGGACTCAAAAAAGACCTCACTATCCCGATCTTAGCCTCGTCCGACAGGATATTTAGGTTTATCATCAGATCAATCTTTGCCCCCTTTGTAATATTCCAGAGGGGGGGGATCGAACCATACATATTCAGGTCAAAATCATTACCCTTGAAACTTAACTCATCCACTTTTGTAACTCCGTCCTCAATTTTACCCGTAAAGATCGATTCCAAATCCTTAAAGGGTGGAATAGGAAAGCCAATCAGTCTGAAATTGCTAATACTCATGTTGTCTATTTTAAGGGAAAAAACTCCAGAAGTTTCAGAACTAAAATCCAATGAAAAGTCACCGTGTAATATTCCAGTGAGTTGTTCGTCAGTCATACCGAGGTAACCAGCCATGATAGGATGGAACTTCTCTACGTCTATACCACTCAGCTTCGCATTTATTCCAACAATTTGCCCTGTTTTATTGTCATAAATCAAATTCCCCTTCACGACGCCGCTCATAAGTTTCGCCCTAAATGGAAGTCGCAGATACTTAGATAACAAACTAAACAGCGAAGGCCTCATTTTTACATCTTCTAACTTTACGTAAAGCTCACCGCCCCTATAGAGTTCGAGATCCTGTACCTTTACACTAACTATTGGGGCAATGCTCACTGCGCCTAACTTAGCTTCAAATGGTGTATTCATTTCTATTCCGGATATGATTATTCCCCTGATCTCATCTGTAGGAAGTGTATAGTAAAAGGAAAAGAAAAAGATAATTATAAAAAAAACCACATAGGATAGTGGCTTAAAGTATTTGGAGTTTTTAATTTTATCTTTCAATCTATATCACCTTCTTGAATTCAAAACTGGATATTCGAAAATTGACATCAATTAAGTCAGGGTTATCAAACCTCGTCCGTATGCGAAGATTTGAAACCTTAAGCAAACTTGGTCTAATCTGGACCTCGTATAGCAAATCTACTATTTTGTTAAGCGGTATTTTCCTGATTTCAAGGTCGACGCTTTTTTCATTATACAAATCATCAATCACCGGCCCACTCGTATTCGAGTCCTTGATGGAAAAGCTTCCCCTATCTATTTGCTCGTTAACCAGGATATCCTCAACCACTGAAATTAGTGCTTCACCTTCATCTCCTGATTTAAAAGAGCTAGTTAGTTGACTTATCAGACGATTGGATTCCTCCAACTGCTTTCTAAGGTTTTCAATCTTCTCCAGATCAGAATTTAACGCATCTACCTTTTTAGTTAGCCTTTCCGTTCCAGATGCAAAAAATTGAAATATAATGAAAATTATGAACACCGAAATCGCAACAACAGAAACTATAACTGCCCTCTTATCCCTCTTAGAGGTCGATACCTGTTGAATCCTATCTCGAATTCGGTTATACAAAAGCTTTAAGCTCTCGATATGATTGCCAATTTCCATTATTTAACCACCAGTGATACCTGGAACTTTATGGTATTATTTACAGAAGGATTCGTTGAGTCCCTATTAACTTTTTCGAACTTTCCTGATTCAGCAAGAGCCTTCTCTATATTTGCGACTTCCTGATAAGAATCACAGCTTCCAATTATCCTAACTGTTTTATCATTCTCGAAGTCTATTTCGTCTACCGTTAAATTAATACCACTGGGTATGCTCAAAGAAACATCCTTCAAAACCTCCAGTGGAGGGGTTTTTCCGACAACACCCTGCACCAACTCGAGCTTCCCGTTTATTTTGTTGAATTCGGACTCCAAAAATTCAACGGGCTTAGGAATAACTTTTATATCTGGAAACGCTTCTTTAACGTTTGCTTCAATTTCTTTTTCAATTCTATCGACCCTATCCTTGAGCTCAAAATAACTTGAGCCATGACGATAGAGCAAAAGAATTAGTATAATCGCCAGTAATACAGATGGCATGATAAACTTCTTTTTAAGTTCCTCATCACTGCCAGTGTACTGGTATTCTCCCTTCCTGAAATTTAGACCACTCCTCTTAAGTGCACTGCCGTAGAGTGCGAGTGCGAATGATTGGACAAGCGTAGGTGAAGATAAACCTAACTCAGGAATAAATATCTGTCTAACCTCTTTATCGAGCATACCCTTTAAGTAATCTGAAATCCCCGGCATTAGGGACATTCCCCCAGACAGCAGCACAGTTTTAATATCTTCCTTTAACTCCATCTCAAAAAACTTAATCGTCTTTTTTATCTCTCCAAGCACAGTATTCAAAGATTCTTGAACAATATTAGCATAATCCCCCACTAGACCTTCACGTTTTATGGACTCAGCATCATCATATGTCGCTCCAAGGATCTTGGATATGCTTTCCGTCACAAGATCCCCTGCTTTTGACGTTGATCTAGCACGTCTAATTCCCCCGCCGTCAAAAACAGAAAAATCAATTCGTGTGGCACCGATGTCAATAATAATAAGCGGCCTCTCCTTAGGCATATAACTTTCCAGTGCAGCCATTGCAACTGGACCATATGTTACAATCTTTGGATCTATTCCTTCTACCCTACACATATCAAGAAGGTCTTTCATATGATCTTTTTCAAACATACACACCAATGCTTCTGCGTTGTTCCCCCTCTTGACGAGGTGATAGCCATGAACCTTATCATCTGGATCAAAAGTGGAGACATTTTCTAATTCGAATCCGTAGACTTGATCTATCTTTTTAGGTTCGACAAATGGGAATTGAATTACCTTAATCGAGATAGGCTCAAAGGGAATGGCAGTAGCTACTTCATTCGTTGGTAATGAATTTTCAGAAAAAGCACTTCTCAAGTTATGTATATTGTTCTGATTAAAGAATTCAGATTTAAGAGTTAGGGATTGAACTACCTCGAGATCCCTGAAGCCTCTCCTTATCAGAATAACTTTGGTAGTGTCTCTTCCTATATCTAGACCTATGAATTTCCCGTACATCGCTTAAGTAAATTACTTAATCTTTCACATTAAATCTAGGGCAAGTAACTTAAAAAGTCAAACTGAGAATCTAATTTATAGTTCGCATTAATGTCAAGACCTGCACTTTTATAGCACTGGATTTGAGAAGTACACGCGTGCATTCATTCAATGTAGAGCCAGTCGTGAATACATCATCCAATATTAAAATCGATTTCCTACTTACCCTGCCAGTATCCTCTACGATGAATGCACCCCTCACGTTTCTCCTCCTTTCAGTTTCATTACCCATTTCATACTGAGGCTTGGTATCCTTTACCTTCTTCAACACGAACGGGTTAAAAGGAACTTTTATACCCTTAGCTAAATCTTTTGCCATGACAATAGACTGGTTAAATTCTCTAGTTCTTAGTTTGCTTATATGAAGTGGGACTGTGACTATCAAATCTATGTCATCTAGGTCTTTTGGATAATGTTCTAGCAAAATCCTTGAGAGCACTCTTCCGAGACTTAACTTCCCATGGTATTTAAATTTGTGGAGAATCTCCCTTAGCCAACCTTCATACAACGCTACCGAACGAGCCCTGCGAAAATGATAACTCCCTGTGAGACACTTTCCGCAAAGATGTTCATCATAACGAATATCCTTTATTGAATTATCTAATCCAAATGGAAGACCGCACCTTGAGCATATTTTTCTCCCGCCGATTAACCTAATATTCGATAAGCAAAAGTCGCATATTATATTTTCTCTCGACGGGGAATTACAAGAGTAGCAGATTCGTGGAAATATTAGGTCTAATATCATTCTATGAGAGTGCCTTCTTTACTACTATATTATACTCTCATTGGCATGACAACGGACAGGTAATGTTCGTCGCCCATAGGTTTTATTACTGCCGGACTAAGTTCGTCGCTTAACCCGAATTCAACCTTTTCCTCCGATATGACTTCGAGAATGTCCATCAGGTATCTTGCGTTAAATCCGAGCTCAATCTCTTCACCTGAATAGTCAACAGATATTACCTCTTTTGCTTCTCCAACCTCCGGGGAGACAGAAAGCAATGTCATTTCATTCTTGTTAATGCTTAGCTTAACACTCTTTGTCTTTTCAGAGGATAGTATAGATACCCTCCTAAGAGCGTTCAAAAGCTCCTCTCGCCCTAATTCAAAATTTGTCTTTGTGGACTTGGGAATCACCTGGTTATAATCGGGAAAATCTGCGTCGACAAGCCTCACGATCAGACTTATACCGTCACCCATAGCTACAAAAAAGTTTTTTTCACACCCAATCTTAACCACTTCTCCGAGCTTAAGCACTTTTCTAAACTCGGATACTCCCTTTTTGGGGACCACCACATTTTTCTGAAGCTTTATCTCCGTGCTCAAGTCACTTTCTACGATAGAAAGCCTATGACCGTCGGTAGCAGCTAGTTTAAGATTGCTTTCACCATTTTTCTCAAAGTAAATTCCCGCCAGGTTACGTCTCAGGTCATCAGGCGACACTGCGAAAATTGTCTTTGAAATCATGTCCTCAATCTTAGAACTTTGTGCTGAGAAAAGATGATCAGACGAAAATTGAGGAATCACGGGAAAATCATCGCTTGGAAGACCCGCAATTTTAAACGTCGTCGACGGAGATCTAAGCTCGACCCAATGATTCCCAATCTCTTCGATTTCGATCACTCCCGACGGCAGTTCATGCACGATCTCGTACAACTTTCTGGCCGGAAGTGATAAACTACCCACTTTGGACACCTCTGCATCACAATGAGCGATCATTGTTGTTTCAAGATCCGTGACGGTTAGCTCCAAAGCCTCTTTTGAAGCATTAATAAGCACATGTGAAAGTACCGGCATGGTTGCGCGCCGTTCAGCAATTCCTTGAATTAGTGCAAGCTTCTCCGAGAGTTTCGATATATCAACCTTCAGTTTCATTATTATTACTCCTAGTAAGATTTATTTAATATAATAAGTTAACGTAGTAGTAATAGTAGGGCATGTTAAATTGTGGATAAGTAACTTAACCCCCTAGCTATAAATATATTTTACTGTTGATAACCCTGTTGAGTTTATTGCTAACTTATAAACATATATCCACAATCTTTTGGACAACTTAGGTTTCCACACGTCGTCCCACAGCTCTATCAACATATTATCCACTCCTAAGCGTTTCGATCTTCCTTGATACTGCATTAATGGTATTCTTGAGAGTCAAATCTTTCCCCATCAATGACTCTATTTTCCTGACGGCATGTATCACTGTCGAATGATCTTTCCCTCCAAACTTCTCACCAATTTCGGGGAAAGATGCACCAGTATATCTTCTGGCGAAAAACATTGCAATTTGCCTTGGCATAGCAATATTTTTTTGTTTCTTGACAGATTTAAGATCTTGTATCTTGACGCCAAAATAGTTGGCTACCTCCTTTTGAATGCTCTCGATACTTAGAATTCCCCTGTCATGTTCCTTTATTATATTTTTCAATACCTCTTTTACAAGATCCATTGTAATTTCAGAATTTAAGAGCTTTGCATACGCTATAATGTTGATGAGTGTTCCTTCGAGTTCTCTGATGTTAGAAATGATGTTTTGTGATATAAATATGGCTACTTCATTAGGAAGCACTACACCTTCGGATTCAGCTTTTTTCTTAACTATTGCGACTCTGGTTTCTGTCTCGGGCGGTTGTATGTCAGTAATTAGCCCCCATTCAAATCTAGATCTAAGTCGCTCTTCGAGATAAGACATATCCTTTGGTGATTTATCACTGGTAAGTACGATCTGCTTTTTTGACTCATATAGGGTATTAAATGTATGAAAAAACTCTTCCTGTGTGCTTTCTTTTCCTGCTATGAACTGGATATCGTCAATCAGCACTACATCACAACCAAACCTATACTTGTTTCTAAACTCCTGCATTTTATTGGACTTAATGCTGTTTATTACTTCGTTCGTGAAGTGCTCCGCCGATATACAGCAAATCCTTGCCATATGTGATGTGTTTTTTAGAATATAATTACCGATCGCGTTGATCAGATGTGTTTTACCCAATCCCACACCGCCGTAAATGAAAAGTGGGTTGTAGGCTTCGGCAGGCTTGCTTGCGACGGCTGTTGAAGCAGCATGGGCAAACTGGTTGCTCGGCCCCACTATGAATTTTTCAAATGTGTACTTAGGGCTGAGAAAACCTGTATAAAGTGTGTCAATTCTGCTTGTTGGAATGTTTGAATCATCCTTCTTTTTGTCGACTGCCTTAGGAACGTCGGTTTCAGCTATGATTTGAACATCAAGTTTTTTCTCGTAGACCTCGTTTACAGTTTCAATGATGAAATCCTTATAATGTGTGATTATCCAGTCTCTTTCGAAGTCACTATTTGCCTTTAACGTTATGGTTGTCTGTGTTTCGGATATAAGTTTGAGTGGGGCAAACCAAAAAAATACCTGGGGATTAGATTTCTTGCGGATTCTTTCAAGTACATCTTGCCATGAAAATTTATCTATTTCCTCAGAGTTATCCAACGCTGTGTCTTGTGTTTGTGATTCCATGGCCTGGGATTCGGAAGCGTTTAAGGGTAATTCTATTCCACCGTGAGTAATATCATCATCTTGATAATTTATGAGAGATTTGAGGTTTCGCCCGAGGGTTTTAGCTTTTGCCAATATTCATCCTCCATGGCGGTGGGAAGACCGCCCTAAATTTCAACAAAAAGGCCACTCTAAACTGCAAAAATTTTAAGTTTTACCCCACCAAAGATAGTGTGAAGGTTATGCTAACAGAAACCCGAAATATTTGTCAAGGTTTTTTTAAAAATGTAATGATGCAAGTTAGTTACGAAGTCACTTTTTTAAAAATGGAGTTCTTTTTTTTTCTCTTCTGGGAGGACCTATGTAGGTGAAAGTCACCTAAGTCACAGGCTTCATTGAAGAAAAGCATGATGAGATTTTTTGTAAAAAAATAAAAGAGTGTGAAGGATCAATATCTAAAGCAAAATTTTCACTTTTTTGACCTTAAAAGCCTTATCCTTAACACCTCACAATATCGTCTAGGGATCAACTGGGCAAATCCAGTACACAGAATTTAGCGACTGTGAATCATCTTCTTTTTCTCTTGGGACTCATAGCTACTCCAATTCATGAGATGCAAATTAAGGGCAGGCCACTGAAGGGTTTTTCATTGAGATCAACTTCCTTCTAAGCAAGGCTTAGGATTTATTTATGACCTTTCAATTAGGTAAAGTAAATCAAATGAAAAAAACTTTCCTTTTAGGTTTTGAGTTGCTTTTACGTCCCACTAACCATAGATTGTTCACTTAAGGTAGGGGATAATCAAGAATCCTATGGAAGCAGGTAGCCAGAATGAGATGACACGGTAGGTAAGAATAACTGTAACACTTATGGGGTCTGGCACTCCAAGGCTGTCATACATAGCTGCCATTGAGCCTTCTACAATACCTACACCTCCAGGCAAGAAGGTTACTTTGCCTAAAAGTTGAGGCAACCCATAACCAAGTAATAATATGCCTGGCCCAACTGCATGACCGGCTGCGACAAAAAGGAAATAAAGTGTCAACATATCGAATGCGATGTTGAGAAATGCACCCAGAGAGGGACCTTGCCAACCGCCGACTCTTAAGACTTCGTATGCGCTAAATAGTTGTTTCATTGTGCGATTGATCCTCGAAGAATCAAATGGTCTGTGTCGAAAAGACGCCCAGGAATTAGCGATCCATGTAACAAGCTTTGTTATTCGCAGGCGATTATGTATGCCCCATAGCAATAACCCGATTATCAGACAAAATATCATCAATATTATACTAAAGCTAAGAGCAAGCCATGTCGAAAGCCTATGTACTATTAATAGGTAGAGCAGGCCAACAAATGAAACAAGTATCAAAGCAACATTGTTAAACATGGTCGGGAGCCATCCAGCCAAGATAGCACCCTCGGCACTGACACCATGACTGTGTACCCATCGATAAGTTGCTGCTGCGTTGCCTATTAACCCGCCAGCTACCAATCCAATGCTTGATGCGGCAGTAGCGATTAGTGTGCTAGATGAAATAGACATATGTTGACCTGCAACGGCAATTATTGATTTCAGGAGATATCCATTGCCTATGTAACTTAGGATTTGGGCTACAAGTGCTATTGCAACAGCCCACAATATAATATGTTTAACTACTTGGAACATTCTTTCGAGTGTTGTGAGTTGAGGTAGCATAAGATGTACAGCGAGCCCTAGTAAGAGGAGTGGTACGAGGTATCGCCACACGCGGACTGTCAATTCTGGCATTGAGAGAGATTTGGATAAGTCCTTTATTTTATTGTCTTTAATCTTTTATCCTCTTATAAAAAACCTTCTTTGCTATTTCCGCAGCAAAAATATACAACCCCACGATTAAACCCAAGACGAATAGAAATGATGGTGGCAGCGGCCGAAAATTAAAGATCCTTGCAAGTTGTGTATATGGCAAAATAAGTGTCGCAACAATTATCAAAAGGGTTACCAGAAAGAGATATTTACTGGGTTTACTCTTGAAAAATGGCTTGCGAGTGCGTACAACAAGTACAATCAGAGAAGCGGATATTACAGACTCTTGGAACCAGCCGGTCCTGAATTGATCTATGGAAGCGTTTAGGATTATGAGAAGCACTCCAAACGTTAAAAAATCGAATACTGAGCTTACAATTCCGAAGGTTGCCATAAAGTTTCTGATGAAGTTAATATTCCAGCGCCTTGGCTGATCAACCATTTCAGGGTCTACCATGTCCGTAGCTATAGTCATCTCCGGAAAATCTGTCATTAAATTTGTGAGAAGTATCTGCTTTGGAAGAAGTGGTAAAAAGGGTAGAAACAGAGATGCACCGGCCATACTGAACATGTTTCCAAAATTGGCACTCGTTGCCATGAAGACATACTTAAGTGTGTTCGCAAAAGTTGTTCTTCCCTCTCGAACTCCTTGTATCAGAACCCCTAAGTCCATGTCGAGCAACACTATATCAGCCGTTTCTTTAGCTACGTCAACGGCACTATCAACGGAAATACCAACGTCGGCTACATGAAGCGCCGAGGCATCGTTGATGCCATCCCCCATGTAACCGACTACGTTTCCAGCCTTTCTCAAAGCCAAAATGATCCGCTCTTTCTGATTCGGCTCGACCTCAGCGAATATGTCAACTGCATTTGCCGTTTTTAGAAGTGCTTCATCACTCATAGACCTCAGTTCAGAGCCAGTTATAGTTTGTGGGTTCGATAATCCTACTTGCTTACTCAGGCTTGCTGCGACCAGATGATTGTCCCCGGTTATTATCTTAAGCGAGACTCCTAGGTAGCGCAGTTGATTTATTGTCTCAATAGCTCCAGGCTTTGGAGGATCAAACAGAACAATAAAACCACAAAATGTCATGTCAATCTCGTCATCCTTGTTTATGCTTGTATTGGAACCCAAATTACGGTATGCGATGCCAAGGGTGCGAAATCCCTTGATACTCAATTCATCGAATCGTTCAAGTATCATTTCTCTAAACGTTTCTAAATCAGCGATTGTTCCATCGGATTTCTCTACATAAGAGCATGCCGATAGCACGTTCTTGAGGGCGCCCTTCGTCACCATAAGATTTAAGTTACCTTTAGAGAATGATATGCTCAGACGCTTTCTAGTAAAATCATAGGGCACTTCATCAAGCTTTTTGCAACCGGAGACATCAAACTGACAATGGTTGCGAATCGCTGCATCGATTGGGTTTGCAAAGCCGGTTTCGTACAATGCATTTACATATGCATAAAAGAGAACCTTTTCATTTTCATTACCCTCCGCATCAAGCGCGGAATGTAATTTGACAATCCCGCTGGTAAGGGTGCCGGTCTTATCGGAGCAGAGGACATTCATGCTGCCAAAGTTTTCAATCGAAGAAAGACGTTTTACAATCACCTTCTCTAAGGCCATTCGTTTTGCTCCATGGGCAAGGTTGATGCTAATGATCGCTGGTAGTAGTTGAGGGGTTAGTCCTACCGCAAGCGCAAGGGAAAATAGAAAAGACTCTATAACTGGACGTGCAAAATATACGTTTATTGCGAATATAGTCATTACGAGAGTAAGCGTAACTTCCATAAGAAGGTATCCAAACTGTCTTACCCCGTGCTCAAAATCTGTTTCTGGGTGTCTGAGTTTTAGTCGTTTAGATATGCGGCCGAATTCTGTCTCGGTGCCAGTGTGCACTACAAGTGCGTTAGAGGTACCACTTATTCCATTAGTTCCCATATAAAGCACATTTGTCCGACGGGCGAGAACAGTTTCTGGTGGTAATACACCAACAATTTTTTCAACTGGATAAGATTCTCCAGTCAACGTGGCCTCGTTTACAAAAAAGTCCTTAGATTCTAGGATAAGACAGTCACCGGGAATAATGTCCCCTGCTTTCAAGACCACGACGTCTCCAGGAACAATCTCCTCGGTTGAAATTTCTATTGGGTTTGAATCGCGGAGTATGGTCGATCTTATCTGCACGATGGACAGGAGATTTTTTACGGCGTTGACCGCCCCTCTTTCCTGCCAGAATCCCAGGAGACCGCTTGCAAGGATTATTATCAGTATGATGACGGCGTCTGTGGCGTCACCGAGAAAGATGGACAAAAACGATGCGAATATCAGAATCAGTATTATCGGACTCTTAAATTGTGAAATAAGAAGAGAGATTGCGTCTGAACGTCCTTTTACTTTTAAAAGGTTCGGACCAAACTTTGTAAGACGTTCTTTAGCTTCGTCACTAGTTAAACCGGACGGAGTTGTCTTGAGTTCTTCTACTAGCTTAGTGGCAGGAACGCTCCAGAATTCATTTTTGAGTTGGTTCAACGATTATCCTATCTCCGAGATCTTACAAAAGCTCTCTAAGTTCATATATTCAAAAATATTTATACAAGATAGGAAAATCATAGGGCACTGACGTTATGTGTCCTTTACTCTGATCTTACAATCGTCGTACACCTCTTTTGGAATTATCGTCAGGGCGATTAGGATGACAGTTGGTACAATGACCATATCATCGATGTGTCCGATCACGGGTATGAAATCAGGAATTATGTCGAAAGGAAAAAGTGCATAACCTATAGCGAGGCCGAGGAGTATTTTGGACAATTTAGGTGTACGAATGTCATTCAGCAATAATTTATATACTTTAATTTCGAACTTTAAATTTCTGGCAGTAAATTTAAATCTTTGAAACATGTAATCAGTCTTAGACTTGAGATTGACGGCCAATCCTTTCAGATATGCCCTCCCGAAATACTATAAATCAAAACTGTTAGCACTATCAAAGTAACGACGACGTAAATGCTATCGCGTTGTAGAGCAAATGCAAAGACAGAAAATATAACACGCACCACGGGGGTGGCGATCAAAAGGAGGAGTCCAATTTGAATAATTCCGACGCCGTCCAAAACCAGAAGTTCTTTCAGAATCCCTGATATGGTACGTAAACTCTTGGGCTCGCCTTTGAACACATGATACTCGGGTGAATTACTTCCATTTTGAATTAAGTACAATATCCCCCCAATAAAGACTATCACGGCAGCGACTATTACTGCGATTCTTAGGATATTGCCAATGATTTGATGTACCTCTTCATCTGTCAATTTACGCATATTATTGAATATCTTAAAGCCTTCCAGTCAAACCATTATAAAGCATCTCTATAGCCAACACAAAGATCACCACGCCAAACACTATTCGTAATAGTCTAGTTTTGGAAATTACCAATACATGGGTTCCAAGGAATGATCCAATCAAGACCCCAAGCATTACGGGCATGGATAGTCCTGGATCAACATATCCGCGGTTTAGGTAAACCCCTGCACTTGCTGCTGCAGTAACGCCTATCATGAAATTGCTTGTGGTAGTGGATACCTTGAAGGGGATACGCATAACTTGGTCCATTGCTATAACTTTCAGGGCACCTGAACCTATTCCTAGCAAACCCGAAAGTGTGCCTGCAATGAACATTATGCTGAATCCCGCTGGAATGGAACGGACATGATAATTCTGCTGTCCTGTAAATGAAGGATAACTTCCGTCCATCCTAAGCCGTGACGCCAGTGGATCTGGTTTCTCTGGGCTTGAACTTTCCCGGCTAGGAAAAACAGATTGATAACCAGAGTATAGCAGCACAAGTCCAAAAATGACGGCAATCGTGGTGGTTGATACTCTAACTGCGAGAGAAGCTCCAGCAATTGCTCCGGTTGTGGTTGCTATCTCGAGAAACATTCCTACTCTTAGATTGGCAAATCCCTTTTTAACATAAGCCGCGGCTGAGGCCGAAGACGTTGCGATAACAGATACTAGAGATGCTCCTATTGCATACCGGATGTCAATCCCAAAACCCAAAGTGAGTAATGGTATGATAACCACCCCTCCCCCTAGTCCTGTCAAAGCTCCTAAAAACCCTGCGAGAAAGGATCCCAGCCAAATAAGCAGTGAGAATTCCAATACGTCCATCGACACGCCTTCTCTTTAAACCCATTTACCCCGAATATTCAACTTTACTCACAGTATGATCAAGATATTACTAACTTATCATACGCGCTATAAAAAAAGCTGCACCTGCAGCCAGTCCCCCAACGAGTATTGTCTGAAGTGCGCCACGAATTGAGTTTATCCCAGTAAAACGTGCTTTGATATAGCCGAATATAAAAAGGGCTACTAACGTTAGTCCAATTGAAAGGAATAATGAAATCTTAATAAGGGAAGAGGTAATGGAAAAGGTAATACTTGCCGAGGCTCCGATGAAAAGGATGCTTGAGCCTGAGGAAGTCGCAGAGCTTGCAGTATACCTCGCTAGCGATTCAGCGCGCAATATAACTGGGGCAGCAATCCCTATTGATGAAGGTTGGACGGCTCAGTAGATAGTCTTTGCTTAATTACATGATCTCCGTTAATAAATCTACAAGCCAGGTTCCGTACAAAATCATTTCTTTAATGCTCTCTGGTTATACATTATTGTCGATACGGGGAGTTGAGAAGCAATGCCGGGAGTCAGACAGGGTAAAAAAAAGACGGTTAAACTTCGAAACAAGAAATAGATTAAAAAAGTATCCGTTGAATAAAATCAACTTATACAAATCAATACATAGTTACAACTTGAATTCTTAGAGTGTTCAGTAAAAAGATTATAATGTTTTCTAATATCATCTTAAGTTGAGCCTCATTTCTCCAATTTAAATTTTATCACTATTTATTTCTTTCAGGTTACCTACAATAACAAGTACGTACCTATCAGGATGAAGATATTTTTGAGCCACTCTTAGAACATCTTGTTTGGATACGGACTTTATTTGGTCTCGATACTTATCGAAGTAATCGAGCCCTAGGCCGAAGAATTCCAGTAGGCTCATATTTTCTGCTACCTCTCTATCCGTTTCGATACTCAGCGGGAGACTTCCGATGAGGTATGCTTTTGCATCATCTAACTCTTCATCCGAAACCTCACTCTCGCTGATTCTTCTCATATTCTCCAGCACCAATTTAACAGCATCCAATGCACTCGGGTTTTTGGTCTGGAGTACTACCTGAAAGTTGCCGGGATATTTTCTCGATAAATAAGTACTGCCGACACTATAAGCGAGGCCCCTTTTATCTCTAATGTCATTTACAAGTCTTGATGAAAAGCCCCCTCCCCCCAATATATAGTTCATAACCTGCAGCGGATAATAATCTGGATTATCCCTAGTGATACCCAGGTGACCTAGGATGATATTTGCCTGAGTCACCTTACGGTCGAGCTTTAGAGATTTGGTTTTTTCAAGAGCAGGGGGTGGAGGGACACTATTCCTATTTATCTCCTTTTTTTTCCAGGTCCCGAAGCTATTTTCTATTAGATTCTTTGCCTCCTCGAGAGTTATATCTCCAGCTATAGAGATAGTTGTTCCATTAGGTACGTAGTATTTTGAATGGAAGTTTATTATATCGGGTCTATTGATTCTCAGGATGCTCTCTTCATTCCCTTCTGCTATTCGACCGTAAGGATGGTCAACATAAAGTGCTTTAAGGAATTCACGCTCTGCCAACCAACCAGGATCTTCCTCATTCTTTTTCAGTTCACCCTGAATTTCGCTGACGGTATCTTCAATCTCTTCTTGTGGAAAAGTAGGATTTATTATTATATCCCCTAGAATATGAAGACCTCTAGCGAGATATTTTTTTAATACAATAAGTTCGATTTCTGTGAAGTCATAGTCTGAGGTGGTAGTAAGAGAGGAACCAATAAAGTCTGCCTCTTCTGCAATTTCTACAGCTGACTGAGTTTTTGTTCCACTCGTGAGAAGTTCTGCAGTGAGATTTGCCAGACCGGCATTTTCTGCAGTCTCATTAATAGACCCAGCATCGATAAGAATATCTACTACTACCATTGGCACGCCGGGTCTTTCCGATACGACAAGTACAATACCGTTGTCCAGAACAACCTTTTTACCCAGGGGTTCGGCAGATAGGGTGTTGAAGTTGAATAAACACAAAAACACGGCGAACATCGCTTTAAGTAGAAGATTTTGTGTTGACTTTCTCATGAACTATTGCGATTAATTAAGACGACTCAGGCGCCTTGGGAATCAGTGTTCCCACTGTTCTATTATCCTCAGATAGATATTTTCTGGCAACGTCCATAACATCCTCTGCTGTAACTTGCCTGATGCCAATTATATAATCTCTTACCATTTTCAATTGTCCTAAAATTTCATACTGACCAAGGAGATACGCTCTTCCGAAGAGTGAGTCCTGACCGAAAACAAATGAAGATTCTATTTGGTTTTTGGCCTTTTCTAACTCATTTTGTGGAATAGGCTCTTTTTTTATTATATCTATCTCACCGTAAATGGTGTTCTCAACATCGGAGGGACTCTTTCCGGGCATTACCTGGGCATAGAAATACATGAGGTTTGGGTCAATACTGAGGCGGGAGTAATCCCCCTCTACGGAAAGTGCAATCTGCTTTTCATAAACCAAGCTATTGTACAGTCTTGAGCTGTCTCCTTCAGCTAGAATAGTAGTGAGAACATCCAATGCGTAGCTATCTTGACTTGTAAGGTTAGGCGTATGATAGGCAACAGTGACGAAGGGAAGTTCAGCGCTTCTATGGAGTGTAACGCGCCTTTCGCCCCTTTGTTGGGGTTCTATGCTCCTTATCACAGGCGGAGTTTTATCCGACTTTATTTTACCGAAACTTTTCTCAATTTTTGGAAGTAGCTTTTCTGTTTTAAAGTTTCCGACAACTACGAGGACTGCATTGTTTGGGACGTAGTGCCTCTTGTAATGGTTAATCAGGTCATCCCTAGATATTTGCTTTATATCAGAAAACCAACCGATAACTGGATTATGATATGGGTGGGCTTCGAATGCCACTGCTTCTACCTGCTCCAATAGGTCGGAAACAGGGTCATCCTCGGTCCTGAGGCGCCTCTCCTCCAAGACAACATTTCTTTCTGTATCAAAAAGTTTTTGGTCTATGAGCAAATCAACCATTCTGTCAGACTCAAGGTCGATGAGTGTGTCGATTTTATCGGAGGGCATGCTTTCAAAGTACATAGTATAATCCTCGGTGGTGAAGGCATTATCATTGCCACCATTTTTCTGTACTATTTTCGAAAAGGTGTCGGGGCCATATTTTTTGGACCCTCTGAACATCATGTGTTCGAGTAAGTGGGAGATCCCGGTCTTACCGAATTGCTCATTCCTGGATCCTACCTTATACCAAACCTGAAGTGTAATAGTCGGTGTTCTATGATCCTCAAGAAGAAGAACCCTGAGACCGTTGTCAAGCGTAAAGTCTCTGACCTGCCATGGATCCGGTGGTTTTGTGAGGGCAGGTTGAAGTGGTAAAAATAATAGAAGAAGGGCGAACAGTTTTATGATAGTTTCTTTTGAAATAGTAATGTGTGATTGGAAAGCTTGATTCAATTGTTTGAGAATTTAATTATAAATATAAAACCGTTTTTATCAACAAATCTGTCGATAAACGTGTTGCGGTGATAAGCAAATCAAAATCTCTTAGTGTGAATCGATTGAATTGTCTTCATGGATCATGGGAAAAGTTATGTGTTAAGGTCTTCGGTCATTAAATGTGGAGATTATAGGATTGAAATTTGGTCAAGTCTAAAATACACCTTTGACTGGAGTTGCGTATGATTCACTCGAGCCCTGATAAATCCGCCTGCCCTATGAAAAGCCTTAACCACCGTGTCAGCGCCATGGCCCTGGGCTTCTGGTGCCAGGCTGTATACCAGAATGCCTGAAAGGAGGCCACCCAGTGTAGTTGCAACTGGGATCAACCACAGACCGTGGGGTCCGATCGGCTCCAGGTGCAAACCGCTCTGATTTGGCAATCAAGGGGTTGATATTCGGCAAATTCAGGAGGAATATGTTTTGGGAGATCTTCAGTATATAGACAAATAACCGGGCGCTGAGTGCCCCGACAATTCCTAAAATCAGTTATCGACAAGAAGTCTCCATCTTCTCTCATTCATCAAAATTTTGCCTTGAGGCTCTCTATGTAAATACCTGGTTTCTCGATGGGTGTAGTCTATCCGTGTCTATTATTCCAGGAGATGTCGGGAAGTTAAACCCGATTTTAGATGATAAGCATGGAGGAGAAATAATTTCAAAATTTGCCAATGCAATAGATGTGATATATCCTCTTGGGCTTTGTCTTAAGGAAGTGTTATCGGCGTTAGAATGATACCTAACTCGTCCTCATCAGTCCATAAGGGGAGGAGGATGCCCCCTCTTGTGCTATTTGTTCTGGGTGTTGTTTTTGGGGACATTGGAACGAGTCCCCTATATGCGTTCAGAGAATGTTTTTCGGCCGGTCATGCGATTATGATCTCTCCTGAAAATGTATTTGGCATTCTTTCGCTTATGTTCTGGTCCCTGATAATAATTATTTCTGTCAAGTATGTATTGTTTGTAATGCGCGCAGACTATCATGGGGAAGGGGGCATTTTTGCATTACTCACGCTGGTTCTATCAAAGGGCAGGATAAGGGGTCGACGACTCCGCATCGTTACTGCCATAGGTCTTTTTGGTGCAGCGCTATTCTACGGCGATGGGATGCTGACACCCGCCATATCTGTGCTCAGCGCAATTGAGGGACTTAAGGTCACCACATCAAGTCTAGATCCATTTGTTGTACCTATAACAGTAGGGATTTTAATTGGTCTGTTTCTATTCCAGAGGAGCGGTACGGGACTGGTGGGTAGGGTATTTGGTCCCGTAATGGTTATCTGGTTTTTGACTATTGCTATTCTTGGCGCGCGATGGATAATTGAGGTTCCGGAGGTGCTTAAATCCATAAATCCGGTATACGCATTAAACTTTTTCGTCATCAACAGGGTCGCGGGCTTTTTCGTTCTGGGCGCAGTTTTCCTTGTAGTTACAGGTGGTGAGGCGCTCTACGCCGATATGGGACACTTTGGGAAAATACCAATACGCATTGCATGGTTTACAATAGTTCTACCAGGGTTACTCCTCAATTACTTTGGCCAGGGTGCACTTTTGATCGAGAATCCGCATTCAGTGATAAATCCATTTTACTTGCTTTCCCCTTCATGGGGACATTATCCTCTTATCGCATTATCCACGGCTGCTACGATTATCGCTTCACAGGCGGTTATTTCGGGCGCTTTTTCATTGACTAGTCAAGCTTTGCAGCTTGGGTATATACCACGCCTGGTTGTGAGTCATACTTCTCACCACGAAATCGGCCAGGTTTACGTGCCCGTAGTTAACTGGATTCTTTTTATTGGCACAGTTGGTATAGTGGTAGGCTTCGGTTCTTCAGCAAACCTTGCCGGAGCTTACGGACTCGCAGTTGCCCTATTAATGGTTGTGACTACGGCTTTGATGTTTATCTGTGCAAGATCGCTTTGGGGATGGTCGCTTCTTTTCGCGGGGTTTGCCGCTACGCTCTTACTTTTTATTGAAATCTTTTTTTTGGGTTCTAATTTAGCAAAATTCAAGCAAGGCGCATGGTTTCCTCTTCTGGTTACGACTATTGTGTATGTAGTATTCATAACGTGGAAACAGGGGCGGACAATATTGCGAGATCGTATCAAAGTTGAGCGCTTACCCATGAAGAATCTTATTGACGACCTGGAGAAAAATCCACCGTTAAGGGTAAAAGGTGTAGCTGTATTTATGTCCAGTAACCCTTCAGGGGTACCCCGCACCTTGCTTCATAACCTGAAGCATAACAGGGTACTTCATGAGCATGTGATTATATTAACGGTCTTAAATGATGAGATCCCGAGAGTACCTGCTCATGAGAGGCTTGAGGTGCAGGAAATTGCGCAAAACTTTTTTAGGATAATCGCACATTATGGCTTTATGGAAACTCCGGATGTGCCCGATATCCTTCATCTTGCCAGGAAGCATGGATTGGAGTACAGCATTCACGAAACTACTTTCTTTCTTGGTCGAGAAACATTGGTTTTGGGACGATCACGAAAGTTGTCCAATCTGCAAAAAAGGCTTTTTATGTTCTTGTCACGAAACGCCCAGGATGCCACCTTACATTATGGCATTCCTACAAACAGGGCAATCGAAATCGGTATACAGGTTGAAATATGATTGTGTTCTTTTCAAATTGGAACCAGCAACAAGGGGATATTTGTCCTACTGAAGACTCTGGGTGTTACACTACCTGACCAGAATGCGTCAGCACCAGCTTTTCCATGTGTACCCATGACAATGAGATCAGCCTTTATTTCCAATGCCGTTTTTGCAATTATGTCTGACGGTTCTCCACGTGCTACCTCTCCGGATACAAGAACGCCCTCTGAGCTGATTTCAGACGTAAGTCCTTTAAGGTAGTTAAGTGCCCTCTCTTCTTCGAGTTCCAGCATCTCGGCTGTAGCAACAGGTGCCAGGCGGCTTTCGGTCGCCCTAGGGCCAGAGAGTGTCGCAAGTGTTTGTATAACAACGATAAAATACAATGGACAACCTAAGACCCTCGCCAGATCCTTTGCGGTTCTTATACCCTTTTCGTGTTCTTCTGATATATCGAGTGGTACCAATATTTGACTGCAGGAGAATGGTTTGTCATTTAAAAACGCATCAGGATGTATCACCAAGACTGGTATATTTCCGATATTAATTGTCTGCTGTGCAATTGTTCCAAATAATAGTTGTTGGAGTCTTATTCGTCCGTGAGTGCACATTACAATCAGATCGCAATCAAGTTCCTTGGCGTGGTCCGCTAAGCTTTGGGCAACATGACCGACTTCCGTTGTATGGACGTGATAATCTACATTTAAGCTATCCGGGAAATAAATTTTTACCCTTTCAAGATAGGTCAACGCTTCTTCAGGAAACCTGATGTGGCGGTCGCTATGAATCTTTGTGGGAGCATGGCGTTCAATAATATGTATTAGAGTTATCTCCGACTTACAGTTCTGCGATAAATATAAAGCTATAGGCATTACTGATTCTGCCATTTTGGATCCGTCCAGTGGTATCAATATATGTTTAAACATATCCTAGCTCCTAAAAAAGGTTTGAAATAAGAGAAACATGTTGAGTCCGATGATAAGTAGGGCAATTATGGTCGCGACAATGGTAGTAATCCTATGATTCACCAAAACACCCATAACATCACTACGGCATGTGAACAGGACCAAGGGCACTAGTGCAAAGGGTATTCCAAAACAGAGGACGACCTGGCTTATGACCAGAGTCCTTGTCGGATCAAGGCCCCAGGCGATTACCACTAGGGATGGTAGCATTGTCACCAGCCTTCTTACCCAAACTGGGATCTGTCGGTGTAAGAACCCCTGCATGATTACCTGTCCTGCATTGGTTCCAACCGTAGAAGAAGATAATCCTGAGGCGAGTAGGGAGATAGCGAAAACCCAGCTTGAGGCCTTCCCTAATAGGGGGGCCAGGGTGAGGTGTGCCTCTTCAATGGTACCGACAGTAGTCAAACCGTGCTTGTAAAAGGTCGCTGCTGCCATTATGAGCATTGCGGCATTCACCATTCCTGCTATGCCCATGGCGATTGTGACGTCGGCAACTTGAAAACGGAATAATCTGCGCAATCGTATACGATCCTTTACTATGATTCGTCCCTGCGTTAGGGCAGAGTGCAAAAAGATCACGTGTGGCATTACTGTGGCTCCTAAGATTCCAGTTGCAAGTAAGACGCTTTCAGGTCCTGAGAATCTAGGTACTACAGCGTTGAAAGCTACTTGTCCCCAATCTGGACGATCCAAGATAGTCTCAATTAGGTAACATCCAGCGATTATGCCAACCATAGTAGTTATGACGGCTTCCAAAGGCCTAAATCCGTAGCGTTCTAGGCTTAAAATCAGAAACGTAGATATGGCGGTCAATATTCCGCCCATCCATAGAGGAATGCCGAGTAGGAGATTAAAGCCAAGTGCAGCGCCAAGAAACTCAGCCAAATCAGTTGCCATGGCGACGACCTCCATCAATACCCACATGGAATAGACAATTGGGCGAGGGAATCGGATTCTGCAGTGCTCAGCCAGATTGTATCCTGTTGCGATTCCGAGCTTGGCTGACAGTGTCTGAATGAGCATCGCCATGAGGTTGCTGGCAACGATGACCCAGAGAAGTTTATAACCAAACATTGATCCTCCCTGGATATTCGTTGCAAAGTTTCCCGGATCTACATAGGCGACACTTGCAATAAAAGCCGGACCAAGAAATGGAAACAGTCTTGCTAACATTCCCTTACTTTTACGTCCTGATAGAACTTCCCTGGCTGCTTTGACGGTTCTTATATCGCCTGATTTGATGCTCTTATATTTTGCTGTGTCGTTCATAAATACATCGAATGAGATAAACGAAGAGAGTGTCGTGGTAAAAGAGTCTTATGTCAAAGAATTACGATTCAGATTCAATTAAAGACAAATTTGTAGAGAAAAATTGATATGTAGAATTAACGAAACATAGATAAGCACGGTTCGGGAGAGTACTGAAGCCCATAATCATACCGTTTCGAAAAATTTCTCAGCAATTATCGGTAAGTTTCTTTAGCCAGATCAAGAATATTTGCGCTGTCTTCGGGGCGAGATCCCAGGATATCCTTTAAATCAGGCTGTTCGATTGTTTCATTCTCCAGCAGGGCATGAGCAAGAGTGTGAAGTTTTTCGGCTTTAGCGGTCAAGAGTTCTCTCACATTTTCATGCGATTCGTCCAATAATCTTTTAATCTCCTGATCTATCAACGCTGCTGTAGCTTCGCTGTAATCCCGACCCCTTGATAGTTCGTAGCCTAAGAACGGTTGGTCCTCATCAGCTTTGAATGCCAAGAGTCCAAGGTTGCTCATACCCCAGCGAGTCACCATTCGTCTTGCTAACCTAGTGGCTTCTACCAGGTCATTTTCTGCTCCTGTAGAGACTTCCCCAATGGCAATCTCCTCAGCGGTGCGTCCGCCGAGCAAGACTAAAATTCGACTTATGAGATAGGCACGACTGTAGTTGTATTGATCTTCCAAAGGCAGTTGCTTGGTTGCTCCGAGTGCAAGTCCATGCGGAATTATGGTGACCTTGTGGACTGGGTCAGCATTTGGAGTAAACCACGCGACTAAGGCATGTCCGGCTTCATGAAATGCAATTACTCGACGAACCGTTTGATCAAGAATAACCTGGCGCTTTTCGCCGAGCGATATTTTGTCGAGCGCTTCTTCAAAGTCATCCATTGTGACTTCTTTCCGATCATTTTTGGCGGCTAATATTGCTGCTTCATTGCAAAGATTAGACAAGTCTGCTCCACTCATGCCAGTTGTTATACGGGCGAGTAGTTTAAGATCCACATTATCGGAGAGAGTCAATGGCTTTGAATGAATTTTTAGAATTCCCTCTCTCCCCTCACGATCGGGGAGACCTATAACAATCTGACGATCGAAACGTCCCGGCCTGAGTAAAGCGGGGTCCAGAACATCAGGACGGTTTGTCGCGGCCATAACTATAACTTCTTGCTTTTCATCAAAACCATCCATCTCGACCAGTAATTGGTTTAGGGTCTGTTCTCTTTCATCATTTACAGTTCCCATCCCCGCACCCCTTCTCCGAGCTACCGCATCGAGTTCGTCAATGAAGATGATAGATGGTGCCGCCTCTTTCGCCTGATTAAAAAGATCGCGTACACGGCTTGCTCCCACCCCAACAAACATTTCAACGAACTCTGACGCACTTATATTAAAGAATGGCACTTTTGCCTCACCGGCCACAGCCCTCGCCATTAAGGTTTTCCCTGTACCCGGTCGCCCGAGTAGCAGTACTCCGCGAGGAATTCTGGCTCCCAGCTTATGGTATTTTTCGGGTCTGCTGAGAAAATCCACTTCCTGCTGCAATTGTGCCTTAGCTTCGTTAGCACCCGCCACATCTTCAAATGTTACTGAAGGTCGATTGGCTGTGTAACGACGGGCTTGGCTTCGTCCGAATCTAAATATACTAGATTGATTTCTGACGGCTTGTCTACCCATCCATATGAAAAATACAATAAGAAGCAGGAAAGGAAGAACACTTATTATTATTTCGGTAAACCGGGTATGAGCACGAGTTACCACATCTACCTCTACATTATGCTTCTCGAGAAGAGGCAATAAATTCGGGTCACCGACATCCTGAGGAAAAATCGTTATAAACTTGGAATAGGTTTCGGTTGTAGTTGGTTTAATTTTTTCTTCGGGCGGTTCTGCGGATTTTTCAGAAGTAGATCTTTGGGTGACCGGTGCATTGGTAGCCCATTCGAAGGGTTTAACAAACTCGCCGGTGATTTTGTCACCATCGATCTGAATCCTTGACACATTATCTTCTTTAATCTGTTCTAAGAAGGTCGAATAGGGTATGTTAGCCTCACGATTAACCTTTGGGAGGAATGTCATCAAGTTCCAAATAATAAGCCCTATTAAGATTAGCCACCAGATATAATTAATCTTTTTGAATGGACTTTTTGACTCTTGCTTTTGCTCTTGTTGATCTGTGCTCAATTTACGTCCTTTATACTAAAATAATAATGTCACAAGATGCTTTTGCAACCTCTTACTCGAGTCTGATGAAGCGATCATAATCGTTACTGCTACGCTCACTAACCTGATCTCTGGTGGAAGAGATCCTTCGATTAAAGTATTTTGCTAACACAAGGTCGGTTTTAAAACCTACTTGAATTTCCGTTATCAAATAATCTTCATTTTCTGGATCCTAAGGGAGTTTCCCAAAACAAAGAGGCTGCTTATAATCATTATGAGAGCCGCAACTAAGGGCTTGAGGATTCCGGTTACAGCAAGGCCTATACCGACCACATTGTAACAAAAAGCCCAAGTGAGATTTTCCCTTATTTTCTTGATTGTTTTCTTAGCAAGTCTCAGAGACCATGGGATTTTTTTTAAATCATTTCCAAGCAAACTCATATCCGCAGACTCTCGTGTTATGTCCGTACTGCACCCGATGGCGATTCCTATATCTGCAGCCATGAGTGCGGGTGCGTCGTTTATTCCATCTCCCACCATAGCACACAGTCCCTTTTTATAAGATTCAATCTCCCTTATCTTGTCTTCGGGTAATAGATCGCTTTTTGTTTTTACACCTATTGATGAGGTGATAGCTTCTGAAGCATCTTGATTATCCCCTGTTATCATAATTACATCGATTTCTTGATCCTTCAGATCCGACATTGCATCGATAACGCCTTCTCTCAATTCCTCAGAGAATCGTATGAGCCCTTTCATTTCTTTGTCCCAGCCAAAAAATACAATTGATTTCCCCTGTGATTCAGGCCTTTTTTTTTGATCGAGAATGGCGGTGTTAAGCATAAGTCCCATTTTAATCATGAATTTTTCGCTGCCTGTGTATAACGTCCGACCATTTACTTTCCCCTGAGCCCCCAAGCCGGGGTATGCTTTGAAATCGGAGACCGGTGGGATCGAACAGCCATTTTCTGAGGCAAACCTGACAAAGCTTTTTCCTAGAGGGTGCTCGGATGAGGATTCCACTGAAGCGATGATCGGTATGACTTCTGATTCCCTTAATCCTGAATCTGGATCTATAAAAATAGAAGAAACGTTCAGGCTACCCTTTGTGATGGTTCCAGTCTTATCGAAAAAGATTCCCTTTATATGTGAGAGTTTTTCCACAGTCTCTCCTGTTCTTACAACTACCCCTTGCTTTGCCAATCTTCCAATCGCAACCCAAATTGCCATCGGGGTTGCAATTCCAAGTGCGCATGGACAGGAAATAAGTAAAACCGATAGCGAATTCATGATGGCCGAGTCAATTCCGGATTCATGAAACCAGAATAAGAAAGTCAGGGCTGAGGTTATTATTGCAAGGGGTATAAATATCGAAGAGATCCTGTCTGCCAATCTCTCCATTGGCGCCCTGACTTTTCTCGCCTCCTCAAGCAATGCTACAAATCGCGAAAAAAACATCTCCTCCCCTACGTTAGTGACCCTGAATATCAACATTCCATCTAGATTCGTAGAACCCGAAAACACCTTGCTTCCCTTTTCTTTGAAAACGGGTTTTGATTCCCCTGTGAGCATCGATTCGTCTACACTGCTTTGTCCCTCTATGACTTCACCATCCACGGGGAAGGTTTCGCCCGGGATCACCCTGATAATATCTTCCTCCCGTAAGGATTCGATTGAAACCCTTTCGTCTTTACCGTTTCTTATTATAATTGCTTCTTTAGGACTGAGTTCCAGAAGACCTTTTATCGCGTTCGAAGCCTGTGCTTTTGCGTTAGCTTCGAGCAACCTTCCGAGAGTTACAAGGACAAGTATCATTGATGCAGTGTCGAAGTAAACCATGTTCTTCCCTTTCAGTGTTGAATAAACAGAAAGTATAAAGGCTGAAAACGTGCCTATGACAATCAGTACGTCCATGTTAAGTGTCAAACTTGAAATCCATCTCAGGGAATTTTTGAGAATAGGTAAGCCAAGTAAAAGCATTACTGGTATTGCGAGGACCATTTCGATATAGTTAATTACGGTGGCGGTATTGCCCTCGAATGGATAAATGTAATCTGTAAAGCTCAGTATCATGATATTCATGGCAAAGAAGGCGCTGATTCCCAGCCTTAAGAGAATCCATAGCGCCTGTCCTTCCTCACCCTTTTCTCCCGTTATTCCGTTTGTGAGGAGGCATCCATAGCAACAAAACGATACCTTTTTTCCTGAGACTTCATGTGAGATAGGTTTATTGGGAAGGGGGAGTCCGCATTGGTAACAAGATTCTGAGATGTTATACATCATTCAATGAAGAAATGGCCCACTATGACCGAATTCGGATATATAGGGTAGAATTCCGCGTGCGAGCGTTATTAAACCGAATATCACAACCAGGTATCCGGGGACGCGGCTGAGCCTTGCTTTAAATTTTGGTGTAATGAACTCGCCCACACCACCTAAAAAGAACATTGTAGGAATAGTTCCCAAACCAAAAGAGAGCATGACAAGGGCTCCTTTTATTGGGGAGCCTGATGCGGTGGCTGCGAGAAGAAAGCCGTAAACGAGAGGGCAGGGAAGAAACCCGTTAAAGATTCCAAGATAAAATGAGCCTGAAATTTCTCCATGGTTCAAAAAGGTTGCCATAATTTTTTTCAGTAAATTATAAAAGGGTGCGAATCCCGGGATATTTTTCTCTCCTATTAAGCCTGTTATCTGAAGTCCTAGATAGATCATAAAAATTCCTGCCAGAGAAGAAAGGATCACTTGGCCACTTACAAAAGCTCCTAGCTTTTCAATCCTAAGGCCCAGATAGCCTGCTAGCACACCCAAAAAGGTGTATGTAAAGATCCTGCCAATATTGTAGAGTAAGTGGCTAGACACCTTTCCAATGCGGCATTTCTTGGGTACAGAGGATATAGCTATCGGGAAACCTCCGCACATGCCCAGGCAGTGCATCGAACCCAATACGCCGGCTGTAAAAATCAAAAAATATTCAATCATAATATTCAAAATATTCAAACGAAATGAGAATTAGGACTGTCATTGCGAGAGATAAAGTCTCGAAGCAATCTCAAAAGGATGTGATCGCATTGCTAGAGCCTGTACTGAGACTATCGAAGTACTCACGATGACCCTCCTCTTTTTATTCATTAACGGTTATTACAATTCATAATTCATAAAATTTCATAACACTACTCCTTTCTAGGTAAGTCTTTCAACTCATCCGAGGTCCAGGCAGAGGTGCGATTTAAATTTTCACTTCTTACCTGTTCTACCATAACAGGTATTATTTCTACTGCTTCATTACCCCAACTGCTTCTGGCGTAAGTTAAAACTGCTGCGACCTCCTGATTTGAAAGTCTAGACCCCCATTCAGGCATAACGTTATTAAAAGTAGTTCCTTTAACATCAATAGCACCACTGAGGCCGTGTAGAACTATTCGTATCGGAGTCTCAGGGTCTTTCAGCAGCCAGTCCGAACCCGCAAGCGGTGGAAATGCGCCCGGGACGCCCTGACCATTTTGCTGATGACATGCAGCACATACATTTGTAAACACCTCTTTCCCATCAACTTCGGGTTCCTGTTCTGGTTGTCTTGGAGCAATTGCGGAGATTTCTCTATCCTCTGCTTCTCTTTCTAAAACATGTACATAAGGACCGAAGATTCCGCCATATCGTCCCAGGTAAAAACCGGCCCAAAAGATCAGAAGTACTGAGACAGCCCAGAGCCACCATGGTGGTCGTTCAAGACCCTCTTCGGGTTCAGGCTGCTCACGGAACGCTTGTCTGTGAATGCCGAAAAGGTCATATTCTTCTTTTTCAGGACGGAAACGCCATTCAGAGCCTTCCTTTTTTTTATCATTCATGATTATTCTTTTTCTGTAATGCTATAAGTATGATTAAGGCTTAAAAGATAAGCCACCAGATCCAGTGCATCATCAGTCGCAATAATAACCTTTCCATTTGGTCTATACTCTACGGGAACAGGGACAATCCTTTTTCCCTGTGCTTTAAAAACCTGTTCTGAATATTCCTCTTCTTCCTCAAAAAGCCATGGATAAGGGGGCATTATAGAACCTGGAGATGTAGCTCTTGGGTTATACAGATGAATCAGGTGCCAGTCTTCACTGGGTTGACGCGCTCCTATGTTAAAAAGGTCAGGTCCGGTGCGCATTGTGCCAAGAAGTTGCGGTTTGTCATATACATAGTCTCCCGGGACAGATGGCCTCCCCCAGTTACGTTTCTGGTCCGCTCCAAAGCCTAATGGGCGTGTTTGCTGACTATGACAATATAGGCATCCATTTCTCATATAAATCTCTCTCCCGCGAAGCTGTTCTTCAGTATACGGTTTTAATTCCGGAGGCGGTTTTATTTCGCTTATTTGAATTCCTGGAATAAACGTAAGCGCTGCCCAGCCAAGAAAGAGTGTGGCCAGAACCCCTAAGAAGAAGATAGAAGCCCTTATGTACATCATTTGGTAGCTGCCTCCAATTCATCACGCCACGGAGGTGTCAGTCTGACCGCGCCTTTTCTGAGAATCATGAGGGAGAAAAGGAATATGAATAACAATTGTCCAACAAGTATGAGTGCGCCGCCGATTGATCTGGCCGCCAGATATGGTTTGGTAACCTCGACTGATTCAATAAAAGGTCTAGATGCGTCATTCATATATAAGCCCTGAAAAACCCCACCCACATTCATAGATAAGACATATAATATTATCCCTATGGCTACCAGCCAGAAATGAAATTTGATAAGAACCGGATAGGGCCACTCCCACTTTACGAGCCTTGGCATTATGTAATAGATAGCTCCAAAGAGAATCATCGTGAGGAATGCGTATAAACCAAGGTGCGCATGACCGACAGTGTAATGGGTGAAGTGAGTTATTTCGCTTTGGGAGCGTATCGCTTCGAAAGAGCCCTGAAAGCTCACCGCAGTGTAGCTCATCGCTCCGAAGACCACAAAGCGAAGGGTTGGACTGTATTTAAGCTTGTCAAAATGACCCACAGTCGTCAGATGATGGTTGATCGCCACCGTTATTACGGGAATGAACATAAGGACGCTTGCAACGATAGACACACTTATAAGCCACGTCGGAAGAGGCCCGCCGACGAGATGATGGATACCATTCCAATTGTAAAAAAGCGCAAATGACCAGAAGCCAAGAAGTGATAGATAATAACTGTGTATGGGACGTCCGATTACTTTGGGTATAAAGTAATAAGCGGCGGCCAGACCCGCGGGGGTAGCCCACACTGTTAATAGATTATGCGCATACCACCAGTTGACAGCTGCCTGCGTTACGCCGGAATAAATGTGGAGATTGGCAATGACATAAAGAATGGGGAACCATACTACAGATGCAAGAATATACCATAGAGATACGTATATGTGCGTTACCCTGCGTGAATGAAAGGTTCGAAGTATAGAGAACGATAAACAGATGGCGGCTACTGCGATTACAGAGACCGCTGCAGGAGGGAACTCCAGCCACTCCTGTCCCTGACTCCCGCCGTTTAGGATCGCGATTATTCCGTACAATACTCCAATATTCCAAAGAATGGCTGAAATATATAATAGTCTTCGCCAATGGATTTCGGTATTGCATAACCTGGCGGTTAGCCAAATGTAGCAAGCTGCTATTGCCATAGAGGACCAGCCATAAACAACGGCATTTAGGTGAGCAGGGCGAATTCTCCCGAACGTCAAGGCTGGTATGGATCCTAGCCAGTCAGGAAAGCTGAATTTTAATGCCGCGGTTAACCCAAGGATTGTTCCGACGAAAAGCCATAATATAGACGACGAAAAGAATAAGAGGACAGGAGCCGACACGGATTCATCGCTTGTTACACGTGAGGAGAGTTCAGGAGATTCTTCTACCTTCGAGATGTCACTGTCTGGACTCATCCTTCTTGCTCTCCGCCTTTATGATTTCTTTCAGGAATTCCAAAGACATTATCGGTCATCTTTCCAATGGGCTCGTCTTCATCAAATATTACGTAGGCTCCGGCATTCAGGTCTTTGAATTGCTTATTTCGCACGGCCCAGAAAAATGCGCCAATCGCCAGAGATCCGCCCAGGAGGACGAGGAAGATTAGAATGAGAGCGGCAAGGGGTAGATTCATGAATCTTAATTTATTATACACTTTGAAATGCTCTTGATAAAAACCTCGACAGGGTAAGTGTGAACGGGTTTATCTATTGAGTTGCAATCGATAGACGGGGTTTTCTAACCCCGCTTCAAGCCTGATGCTCGCTTTTGTCATCCTCGAATGTGGTAATCGGGGATCCACACTAGCTGTTATGGCGAAGTGTAATGCCCTTTGGCGATCTCCATTATAAATTCATCAGAAAATCGGAGAAGAAGCTAGGTTGGAGATTACAAGGTATGTCTATGAGAGGGTATAATAGAAATAGATTAGTTATTAAAAAGGGTTGAGTCAACCTTTTCTTCGAGTTCTCATGACCCAGTAAAACGAAACGAGGTTTACTGGTTTGTATGTGAACTGGTTAGGGATTGGGGGTAAGAAAGCGAGAAGTGTTTGATAAAGATATCGAGACATGCCAGAAACAACATGAGATTCTATGAAATATCTAAACAAGATATTCAAAAGACGGTAGAATTACCTGATATCGTAGATAAAGAAGGAGAAAAGATGATAGCTATCAAAAATTTTCAGGATAGATTCTCGGGTTTTCCACTCAAGGTGGTATGTGAAAAAATTGAAGAAGAATTATTCGTTATTACAGCCTATCCACTAAAAAAGAAAATGTGGAGGTAAAACTTATGAAAGTAAGATACGACAAGGAATCCGACGCGGCCTATATCCAGATGTCATCCAAAAAGCCTGAAGGTGCAATTGAGATGGCTGAAGGTGTCATTCTTCATACAACATCAAAAAATGAGATTGTTGCTATAGAGATACTTGAGGCTGCTAAAAAGATTCCGATAAGGACACTGTTCAAACTTGAACTGACCACTTCAGGCATTTAATCATTAAGCCACGATTCTTAAACAAATCAAAGACAACGACTACGTAACGCCAGATGTCTGATTTAATCAAACGCGTTCTAGTGAAGATATCCATGATTAACCCTCAATACCCTTAGACGAGCGTCACCTGAATCCGTCCCAATACCAGATAAGCAACCCCTTTTTCGTCTTTCCCGAAATTTGTTATCGGGAATCCATGAATAATAAGGTTTACTTTTCCTTTTCTGCTCCTTCTAATCCGTTCACACTGAGCCTGGTCGAAGTGCCTGTACTAATTCAATCGAAGAGCCAGCAGTGAATAGAGATGTAGCGGAGGACTTTAGTCCTCCACTTATCTTCTAATTGATGATGAAATAAAGAAAGAGGACAAGGAAGAGGGATTTCTTGATGAGAAAAGTAGCTATGCTGGTTTAGAAAATAGTGGGGAAGGCGAAAAATAGGATAAAGGCGTCTATATAACAAAAAATGTCTGTTGTACCTATTTATTTGTGAAGCTGGGATCCCTTGTAGTATTGTTCTGAATCATGGATCGTGCATCCTGAATCCTGCATCGTATCACCATTTGTCAATTGTGAGAATAGGACCATTGTGATTTTTTCTAAATGATAGCCCCAAACTAGAAGGGGAGTGCGTTCCCTTTTTCAAATAAAAGATATTCTCTTCCTATGATATAATAAATTCTCCTAATCCCATTCAATAAGGAGAAAATCATGTTCGTTACTATGAATCGAATTTTCGTAAGCCCGGAATATGCTTCTAAATTTGAGGAACGCTTCCGAAATCGGATTCATGCAGTAGACGAGATGCGGGGTTTTATACGTAATCTAGTATTACGACCTCAAGAACCTGAACAACCCTATGTAGTCATGACGTTTTGGCAATCAGAGGAGGATTTTAGAAATTGGGTTAATTCGGATGCTTTCAAACAGGGTCATGCTAAAAGTGGTACGCTCTCTAAAGAGGTATTTAGCAAGCCGAGCCATTTGGAAACATTTGAGACGTTTCTTGATACTAAAGCTTCCAGTGAGTAATAATTTAAAGGGGCATAATAAAACGACAAACGCAATAGAGCCCCTAAACCGGTATGGGGTTAAGGTCTGCCCCTAGAATTACACTATATACCACTAGATGTGTTATTTAAAATTATAATCATATGTTTGGGTAGGCTAAAAATTATAGAGTTAATTGAAAGTAATCCTAAATAGATAATGTATTTAATGACAATCTTCCAAGTACTTTCGTGATTGATTGATGCAATGCTTTTAGCAATGCCCAGATAACAATTGGTATGCTGGATTTGATTAATTTTGTTTGGATATAGAGGAGGTGAATTGATATGGCTACATTTGATAGAATTACTTTTGATCCAAAGACAATGGGTGGTCGTGCGTGCATTCGTGGCATGCGTATACCCGTCTCTATAATCATAGGCCAGATCGCGCACGGCGCCACTGTTGAAGAGATCCTTACTGATTATCCAGACCTTGAGCCGGAAGATATCAAGCAAGCTCTGGAATATGCCGCATGGCTGACACAGGAAGAGGTCAGCACTACTTAATATAAAATGAGATTCCTTGCTGATATGGGCGTTGCGCAAAGCATAGTAGGCTGGCTTAGGAATGAGGGTCATGACGCTGTTCATTTACGGGAAGAAAAACTCCACCGCCTATCTAATGGCGCAATCTTTGAGAAGGCGTATGCAGAAAGCAGAGTTATCCTGACTTTTGATCTTGATTTTGGGGAGATCATTGCACTTTCTGGTGGAAAGCCGGTAAGTGTCATTCTTTTCAGGCTACATAATACAAGGGCAGCCCATGTAATGGAGAGATTAAAAAAGGTTTTGAAAGACTCAGGGGATGATCTGGAGAAGGGAGCCATAGTTGTTGTAGAAGAGTCCCGCCATCGTACCAGGCGTTTACCAATTGGTACAAAAGGAGCAGAGTGACGGTATCTTGATACAAAGTAACAACACCAAGAAAAAAGTCCGGGAAAGACTATCTTGTGAACGCCTCTATTGGGAAGCCACCCCATGATCCTGAATCCTGTCACGGGCGCTTCAATACCCCACCCGTTCACCCTGTCCTGAGTTGAATCAAACGGCCCGGTCGAATGGCCTGCACTGACTAAAATCGACCTGTTGGCTGGGTCGAACAGATCTCAAGAGTTGCTCCCGAGGATTGTTATCGGGAATCCACAGACGTGTCATTGCGAGTGGCAAGGCCACGAAGCAATCTCCTCCTTATCATCTTCGCAAAAAGCGAAGCCCTGTGGCAATCTCCTTTTTATTTCTTCAAGAATTAGGATACTCAAACGGTAAGAAAGAAAAGGACAAGAATCCGGAAGTTCATGATGAGGGAGATAGGAAAAACCTTCAAAAAATAGCAGGGAAGAAGAAGAAAAAGAAAAATAACTCATTGATTCATGCCTGATAATCATCTAGCCAGCCCCTCGAATAACCCACCATTGGTGGGTTATTCTTAATGAATCTTAGTCAACAAGGAGGGGCTGTAATGATGCTATATTGTGCAATAGATTTACATTCGGACAATAACGTTTTAGTTATCATCAATAGTAATGATAACATATTGTTTCAAAGACGCCTGCCCAATGATCTGGGGGTAGTGCTAAGTGTACTGGAACCTTATAAACACAGACTTGTGGGAGTTGCCGTTGAATCCACGTTCAACTGGTATTGGTTGGTAGATGGTTTAAGTGAAGCTGGTTATACCACCACTCTGGTGAACACAGCTAAGGTTAAGCAGTACGAGGGATTAAAACACACTGAGGATAAGTATGACGCCTTTTGGTTGGCACATCTGATGCGATTAGGGATATTGCCTAAGGGATACATCTATCCTAGAAAAGAAAGAGCTGTGAGAGACCTACTGCGTAAGAGGGGCCAACTGGTTAATCATAGAACCATCCATGTACTTAGCATACAGAATCAATACTGGAGGAATACGGCGATTAAATTAAAAGCGGATTACATCAAGCGAAGGAGTGATTATTTAGAGGACCTTGAGGATGAGAACATTCAATTGGCACTCTCTAGCAACTATGAGGTTATGCGAGCATCGCACAAGCAAATAGGAAAGATTGAGAAACGAGTTAAGCAACAGATGAAATTAAGGCCTGAATATGAGCTGCTTCTTGGGGTGGATGGAATTGGATATATACTTGCTCTAACGATTATGTTAGAGACTGGAGATATAAGTAGGTTCAAGAAGGTAGGAAACTACGCCTCATACTGCCGCTGTGTGGAGAGTAAACACACTAGTAATAATAAGAAGAAGGGTAAAGGGAATGAAAAGAATGGCAATAAGTACCTGGCTTGGGCTTTTGTTGAGGCAGCTAATTTTGCAACGCGATATAGTGAGAAGGCAAGGCGGTTTCATCAACGAAAGATGGCAAAGACAAATAACGTAGTTGCAACAAAAGCGTTGGCTCACAAACTGGCAAGGGCATGTTATTACATAATAAGAGACCAGGTGCCTTATGATGAGGATAAATTATTTGGATAAGGAGTTTGAATGAAACGGTGAACCGGTTCTGGGGTTGGTTAAAAACCACAATGCCTGATTGGAAGCCGTTTCATTCGCAATAATATGATGCTGGTTATTAGTCTGATGCGCCTAAGCCATGAGCCAAAAAGGGGTTGGAAACCACAGAGATGGTAAGCCACAGGTCTGTTATAAACAAAGTGGACATGGTTTGGTACCGAAGATTTTTTGGGGCTTCTAATGAAGCCAGGGACGATTGATCGTCTTGATCCCGATGGGTGACTGGTGCGGATCAGCTTAAGCTGATACTAATCCTTAAAGACAAAAATAACGGGTGCGTGTTGGATAAACTAGTAAGAGACTTATGATATGAAAAAAATTAAATGCAAAGAATTTCTTTACCCTATTGACAGG